>CAJXPG010000159.1 GCA_913057925.1 uncultured Colwellia sp.
GAGATCTAGTACGGTCTCGTGGGCTCGGAGATGTGTATAAGAGACAGGAATATGACGAGCAGTAATACGACGACCTTGCTCAACTAAAACATCACCATTAGGTAGTTTTAAATCAAACGTTGCTGTTTCACCACGTAAGCGTTCTGGAATTAAATCCATTACTAACTTATCGCCTTTAATTTCGAAATTAGTCGTATCGTAGAAAATATCTAGAATTTCTTCGGTAGAGTATTCCAAGGCACGTAAAATGATCGATGCAGGTAATTTACGACGTCTATCTATACGGACGAATAAATTATCTTTTGGATCAAATTCAAAATCCAACCAAGAACCACGGTAAGGAATAACACGTGCGTTATATAACACTTTACCTGATGAGTGCGTTTTACCTTTATCGTGATCGAAAAACACACCAGGAGAACGATGTAATTGAGAAACAATAACACGCTCTGTACCATTAATGACAAATGTACCATTGTCAGTCATTAATGGTATTTCACCCATGTATACTTCTTGTTCTTTGATATCTTTAACTGTGCCTGCTGCTGCTTCTTTATCATAAACAACTAAACGCAATTTAACGCGTAACGGCGCAGAATAGGTGACACCGCGGATTTGACATTCTTTAACGTCAAATAACGGCTCGCCTAAACGGTAGCTAACATATTGTAATTCTGAGCTACCAGAATAAGCTTTAATTGGAAAAATAGAATGAAACGCAGCCTCTAGGCCTGTTTCACCTGTTGGATCAATATCAATAAACTTACGGAAAGATTCGAGTTGGATTGATAACAAGAATGGATAATCCATTACTTGCACACTTTTACCAAAGTCCTTACGAATACGTTTCTTTTCAGAGTAAGAGTAAACCATGGGGTTCCTCAGCTTGCTGGTTATGGCCGAATCTGCCTTAAAATACCAATTGGACTTAAATAATGGCGCGAATTACTCATAAGTAATTGACAATTATCTAATCCAATTGGTATCAGACAGGATATTGCAGTGATACTTTGAAAATACCAAGTATCAAATAATGCACTGTTTTGGTTTAAAAAAAAACCACTTTTTTTAGCGCAAAAAGGCCGGTGACGTTTAAATCACCAGCCATTGCCTTTTCAGGCAAATAATCTGTTTAAAAACAGATTATTTGATCTCAACAGAAGCACCAGCTTCTTCAAGAGCTTTCTTAAGTTCTTCAGCTTCAGCTTTTTCAACACCTTCTTTAAGTGCTTTAGGAGCTGATTCAACTAAATCTTTAGCTTCTTTTAAGCCAAGACCTGTTGCGCCACGAACTGCTTTGATTACTGCAACTTTCTTCTCACCGAAACCAGTTAAGATTACGTCGAATTCAGTTTGCTCTTCAGCAGCACCACCAGCGTCACCGCCAGCAACAGCAACAGCAGCAGCAGCAGATACGCCGAACTTCTCTTCCATTGCTTCGATTAGTTCAACTACGTCCATTACTGACATTTCAGCAACTGCGTTTAAGATATCGTCTTTAGAAATAGACATTTTTAAATTTCCTGTTTTTTAATAAACAGCTATATATCAAATATAATATGCTGTTTTGAATAACTATAATTACAAAAAGTGCTTTAACTATGTTTACCGTAGTAAACAAAAGATAAATTATGCTGCTTCTTGTTCTTTCTGATCGCGAACTGCAGCAATCGTGCGGACTAACTTGCCTGCAGATGCTTCTTTCATTGCGCTCATTAAACGTGCAATCGCTTCGTCGTAAGTAGGTAGCTTAGCTAACATATTTACGTCTACGGCATTACCTTCAAATGCAGCTGCTTTAAGTTCAAAGGCTTCGTTAGTTTTAGCGAAGTCTGTGAATAAACGAGCAGCAGCACCTGGGTGATCACTTGAAAAAGCTAAAAGTGAAGGACCTTTGAATACGTCTGAAACACATTCAAAATCAGTACCTTCTACTGCACGACGTGCTAATGTGTTACGGACAACTTTCATCCATACGCCATTTTCACGTGCTTGCTTACGCAATACAGTAATAGCTTCAACTGTAACACCACGGGCATCCGCGATTACAACTGAGTGAGCGCCATTAGCAGCTTCTTGAACTTCAGCAACAATTGCTTTTTTGTCATCAAGATTGATAGCCATTGGCTTTAACTCCTGGTTCACCGGCATATATCAAATATAAGCACCGGTATTTACAATCCCTAAACACCAATATAGTGTTTAGGCCATTACGGCGAGGACCAGAATTTAGGAAATACTGGGTAATCACCATCTACGTAGGATAAATTAAGCAGTTAAATCAGAAGAAGTAACTCCACCTACGGTCTTGGACGGGGGTTATTTGTTTATCAGTCTTTATATATAAAATATAACTACTGAAAATCAGACAACTCCTACCAAAATTTAAGGGGCGAAATTATAGGTCATAATTTCGCCCTTGTAAAGATTCAATACCAAACTTTACTCAGTAATATTTAGTCGTTATAAACGAGTAATATTAAGCTTGAGTTAAGGTTGCTTGGTTAACAACAACACCAGCACCCATAGTTGTAGAAAGAGAAACTTTCTTCAAGTATTGACCTTTAGCATTTGCAGGCTTAGCTTTTTTAACAGCTTCAAGCAATGCTTCTAAGTTTTCTTGTAACTGTACAGGTTCGAAATCAGCCTTACCAATAGTAGTATGGATGATACCGTTCTTGTCGTTACGGTAACGGATCTGACCAGACTTAGCGTTTTTAACAGCGCCAGCTACGTCAGGAGTTACTGTGCCAACTTTAGGGTTAGGCATTAAACCACGTGGGCCTAAGATTTGACCTAGTTGACCAACAACACGCATTGCATCAGGAGAAGCAACAACAACATCGAAATCCATGTTGCCAGCTTTAACTTGCTCAGCTAAGTCTTCCATGCCAACAATGTCAGCACCAGCTTCTTTAGCTTTTTCTGCGTTTGCACCTTGTGTAAATACAGCAACACGTACTTCACGGCCAGTACCATTTGGTAATACTGTAGCGCCACGAACGTTTTGGTCTGATTTACGAGCATCGATACCAAGATTGATTGCAACGTCAACGCTTTCACGGAAGTTAGCAGTAGCAAATTCTTTTAATAAAGAAACAGCTTCATTGATATCGTATTCTTTTGTTACGTCTACTTTTTCACGGATAAGACGAGCGCGTTTTGTTAATTTAGCCATTGATTAGTCCTCTACCACTAAACCCATTGAACGAGCAGAACCCGCAATGGTACGCACTGCAGCTTCCATAGAACCAGCAGTTAAATCAGGTTCTTTTGTCTTAACGATTTCTTCAAGCTGTGCTGTAGTAACAGTACCAACTTTTTCAGTGTTAGGACGACCAGAGCCGCTTTTTACGCCAGCTGCTTTCTTAAGTAAGTAAGATGCAGGTGGAGTTTTTGTTTCGAAAGTAAATGAACGGTCACTGTATACAGTAATTACTACTGGAACCGGAGCACCTTTTTCTAAAGAATCTGTTTTTGCGTTAAACGCTTTACAGAATTCCATGATATTAACACCGTGTTGACCTAATGCAGGACCAACTGGCGGTGACGGGTTAGCTGCACCAGCAGCTACTTGTAGCTTGATTAAAGCTTGGACTTTCTTAGCCATTTTAAAATACCTTGTGTTTGGGTAGTTAACGCTATTAACCTTTAATCCCGCTAGATACCTAGCCAAACTAATGATTTTCGCTTCCCTGTTTACAAAATTCGCTTTAAATCAGTTGTTTTCACGACATCAAAAAGCGCATTTAGTGCGCGCTAAAAATAAGCGGCAGCGGATTATATATTAACCAGAGGATCTATTTCAACATTTATTCTTCATTTATCTGTACAAAGGCTTTATTGCTATTATGCGCTAAATAATGGGTCGCGACTTAAATTTAATAAGACGACCGTTTTCCACAAAACTAGGAGCTGCAAAAACAATCTAGAATGATCAGCAGCCCCTACAAATTCAAATCTGTTTTATACAAAAAATTCCTGCATATTTACAATTATTGACTCGAAAAATTACAAGACGCCCTTGAAACCTTTTAGTTAAACCTTATTGTATCCTTTTGCTCTTTTTCTTCCGGAATACCATCATGTCGAAACACAAATATCTATCACGGTTGCAAAACTTTGTAGAAAGTAAGAAATTCCAACATTTTCTTATTTTCCTTATTCTTTTTAATGCAATCACTCTGGGTATGGAAACCAGCGAATTCGGTAAAGCTAATGCAAGTTTGCTTCACATCATCGATACCACCATATTGATTCTTTTCTCTATTGAGCTTGTACTTAAGTTAATCGTTTATAGAACACAATTTTTCCGCTCTGGCTGGAATTGGTTCGACTTTATCATTGTTGCTATTTCATGGGCGCCAACAAGTGGTGCTTTATCTGTACTTCGTGCCTTTAGAATACTCAGAGTTTTAAGACTACTTTCTGTCGTGCCGCAAATGCGTCGTGTTATCGGCGCATTAGCACACTCGCTTCCAGGCATGGCTTCAGTAGTAGGCGTGCTCAGTATCATTTTTTACGTTTCTGCGGTACTTGCTACCAAGATCTTTGGTAGTCACCCAGATGTAAATATGCAGGAATGGTTCGGCAGTATCGGCGCCTCAGCCTACACCCTATTTCAAGTGATGACGCTAGAGAGTTGGTCTATGGGGATCGTTAGGCCAACCATGGAATTATTTCCTCTTTCGTGGGTGTTCTTTGTTCCCTTTATCATCATCACTAGCTTTGCCGTGCTAAATTTATTTATTGGTATCATCGTCGATGCTATGCAAGTGATGCATGAAGAAGAAGGAAAGCCTAAACAAACCATTGCGACAAAAGAAGACATGTTAATACTAGAGGATAAAATTAATAACCTAACCGAAATGCTTGAGCAGAATAGAGTGTTAACTAAACGACAGTAGCACCATAATGAATGCTGTCTAAGTTATAGAAAATTAATTTAGTAGAAAAGTATCAAGCTAGACCTTTGAACTATTACCAAAACGCTTATATTGCGCTATTGTTAAAACCATAAATAATAAAACGTTACGGATAATAGCATGAAGGTCACCTTACTCTTTTCGAAGTTAAAGCATTACGCTTTTCTTACAATACTGGTTTTTCTCTCAGGTTGCAGTAGCCCACCAAAACCTAGCAACCCTCCTAATTTAGTCAAAGCGAATATTTATATTAATCAGATTGCCTTTGACGTTCAGGCGCCAAAACAAGCGGTAATTGCCCTTCCTATTGGCGAATCAGCGAGTCGTTTTATGGTTTATCAAGGCTCAAACATTGTCTTTCAAGGTAAGCTTCAATCAGAGCCTAGTTTTACCGCCTGGGGACAAGGTGCACATTATTACCTAGCAGACTTCTCTTCGGTAAAACGTAGGGGAGAGTTTCATATTGTCGTTAATACGCCAAAACAACAACTGAGCTCGTCCACCTTCAACATCAAACCGAATGCTTATTTTGCCTTAACGGTTAAATCAGTCTTAGAGTATTTTAAAGTAAGTCGTCATACAAATCCTCAAGACAAGTCAGTTAAAATTGTTAACACCGAAAATTTTATTGATGTATCTGGTGGCTGGAATGATTCTGGCTCGACGACAACTAAATCTCTCGCTAATCAAAACCAATCAAGTTTTCATGTTAGTCAGCAGTCGGCTTTAACCACGTGGGCAATGGCGAAGTCGTATGATAAGTTAAATCGACTATATGATCGTAAGGCATTAACGCTATCGCTCGCTGAAGAAGTCGTTTGGGGCGCCGATTATTTACATAGAGCACTAAGCCACCAAGGTTCCTTCTACAGTAAAGTGTTAGCTGATAGCGATTCAGATAATCAGCGATTAATTGCTAATTATGATGAAACCAAAGAAGAATTTACCAATCAATATCAAGCTTCATTTCGTGATGGTGCTGGTGTTGCCATTGCGGCCTTAGCTCGTGCTCATGAATTAAGCAACAAAACCGGTGTTCAGGGAGAGTTTTCTGCAAAACAATATTTAACTGATGCTGAACGCGCCTTTGCACATTTACAAAAATACAATGTACGATATTTACGTGATGGTAAAGAAAATATAATAGATGATTACACGGCGCTGATAGCAGCAACCGAGCTATTTCGCATTACTAAAAAAACTAAGTATTTAAAAGCGGCGCGTAAGCGTGCTCACAATCTAAATAGTAGGCTAACGGCTCAGGGGTGGTTTGTTAGTGATAATGCTGAACGTCCTTTCTACCATGGCGTAGAAGCAGGATTACCCATTATCGCTTTGGTTGATTATTTAGCCATTGAGCGTAACCGAAATATTAAGGAAAAAACTAAACGCACAATTAAGGTGTCACTTGACAATCAAATAGCATTAAACACCCAAGTAACCAATCCATTCAATCTTGCCCGCCAAACATTCGTTAGCGAAAAAGATGGTCAAGCGAGCAAAATTCAAGAAAGCTTTTTTACCCCACACGGTGAAAACGCAATGTGGAAAGGTGAAAACGCACGCTTAGCATCGCTTACTGCAGCAGCAATTTATGGCGGTAAAATCAGTCATAAAGATCCTCAAGGCGCTTTTGGTATCAATCCAGAACTAGCTTCTTTCGCGCAAAGCCAAATAGACTGGCTAATGGGTAAGAACCCTTATCAAGTAAGTATGTTGTACGGTTTTGGGGTAAATAACCCTCCTCATGCTAGAAGTGCAGGTTCTATGAGTAATGGTGGTATATCAAATGGCATTACGGGAGCAACACTAAGCCCTAACGGTCAAGGGATCACTTGGGCAGAAGGGCCTGACGAAAATAACTGGCGTTGGGTTGAGCAAAGACTACAAAACTCAACATGGTATTTACTAGCGATGACTGCGATGACCGAATAAAAACGAAAACTTTATAGTCATTGATGAAGTATAAGAAAAGTACCTTTTTGCTATGCCTGAGGTACTTTCTCTTTTCATCACTGATTTGTATTTAATAGGTCAGTTATATATTGCTTGACCAATAATGCTACCGCTGACGAAAAGCATTATTAGCATGAAGATGAACCCTAGCATCGCCAATGCTGATTTTTCAGGCTTAGTTAAATTCTGCCACCAATGCTTTAAGTTTTGTTCCACTGTTAGCTCTTTATCAGCAATGCTTGCTTGGGTCTCAGTTTCACTAAAGTAACCGACAGCCATACCAATTAACAACCCCGCGATGATTGTTAAGATTAAAGGGAATATGCTGAACTTCATTATCGTTGCTATCGATACACTTATTGCCACGCCAATTGACGCCCAAAATATAACTGGGTTTTCTAATTCGTTATCTGTGTTAGGTGATTTCATTTTTGTTATTCCTTAACCTATTATTTACCTAATAAAATACATTATAAATGCGCCAATACATGCACCTAAAAGGCCTGCAAGTATTACTGCTTGTGTTTGTATATTCATTAAACTAAAAGTTTTATCTTCAACTAGCTGTACTGCTTCACTCGCAACAATTAACTCTACTTGCTGAAGTTCAAAAACTGCAGCTAAACTTGCTACTGTTTCTTGTGAGGCATTACCGTAACGTTCAACTCGTTGAACTGTCCGTAAACTAATGGCACAAGCATCAGCTAGGTGTTGTTGAGTCCAGCCGTTAACTGTTCTTAATTCTTTTATCTTGCTCGCATTAACATCCATATTAAGCACCAAACGCCATTAACAAATACTGCATTAATAGGTAGCCAGAAATAAGTCCAAAGACAAAAATCACAGACACTTTCATCCAACCTTGCTTTCCTGATATTTGATTCTTCTTGAGTAACGCTTTTTTGATGGTTTTTACATGTAGGTTGTTTTTAATTAAAGTACAATGTGTTTCACCTTTAAGCATATCGACCACATTAAACTCCACTTCATAGTTATCTCCATCAATAGAAAAAGTCATAGAAGATTTACGTCTAAACGAACGTTTTGAAGCGACTAATTCACCATCTAGGTAAATTGACTCCTTACCTGATACTGAAGAACAGTGCACATTTATCAAGTGATTCGCATCTTCAAACTCAAAATTAAAACCGTTTCTATAACTGACTGTTTCATCGACACTATCCTGCTGCGTATTAACTTTATTATCTGGCATACTAAATCCTTTGTTGTTTTCTTTAGTGTTGTTATCTGCATCAATTAAATCATGATAATTACGATATTACGGCGACATTGGTATGACTGTCCCCCTAATTGTCATATGACAAGCAGGTGTCACATATCTTAACAGTCTGAATTTATGACAAAAATTCTTTTTTGAAAAATAAAGCTTCAGAAACAAAAAACGCCTGCACAAGGCAAGCGTTTTAATGTCATTATTGTAAAGTTAGCGTTTAGCTACCCTTTTCAACTTGACCGAATTCTAAATCAACTGGCGTTGAACGACCGAAGATAAGTACTGATACTTTAATGCGGTTTTTCTCGTAATCCAATTCTTCAACCACACCGTTAAAGTCAGCAAACGGTCCGTCAATAACACGAACAACTTCACCTGGCTCAAACAATGTTTTAGGTTTAGGCTTATCAGTTTCTTCAAGACGTTGAAGAATACGATCAGCTTCACGTTGTGAGATTGGTGCAGGACGATCACTCGTTCCACCAATAAAACCAAGTACACGTGGAACACTTTTCACGAGATGCCATGCATCAACGTCCATTTCCATTTGTACTAGTACGTATCCTGGAAAGAATTTGCGTGAACTTTTACGCTTTTGACCAGCGCGCATTTCAACAACTTCTTCAGTAGGTACTAAAATTTCACCAAACTTGTCTTGTAAGCCATGAATTTCAATATGCTCAAGCAAAGTTTTTTGAACGCGACCTTCATAACCTGAAAACGCTTGTACTACATACCAACGCAATTTCGGGTTTTGATTTACTTGTTGCTCTTCAGACGATGAATTCTCTTCACCTTCGTTAGATATATTTTCTTCAGACATAACTAAACCTGCATACCTGTAACTAAACCAACTAACCAGAATAGAACAGAGTCTAATCCCCAAAGTAATAATGACATTAATAAAGTCACTACTAATACAATACCGGTTGTTTGCACAGCTTCTTGGCGCGTTGGCCAAACAACTTTACGTACTTCAGTACGTGCTTCTTTTGCAAATATAGCAGCATTACGGCCTTTTTCAGTTTGCAGACCAATTAAACCTGCGATAGCAACTAAAACCACAACGGCAACAGCGCGAATCAATACTGATTCTTCACCATAGACGTAATTACCCGCAACAGCAGCCGCTAATAGTAAGAAAACAATTCCCCACTTTAACGTATCGAAAGAACTTACTGGTTGCTCTTCTGTACTTGCATTCATAATTCTATTCCGTAGTTATCTATTTTCTACAACACAACTTATTAATAAGTTATCGTATATAGGCTTACTTACCTATATCTACTCAAAATGGCAGGGGTGGAGAGACTCGAACTCCCAACCATCGGTTTTGGAGACCGCTGTTCTACCAATTGGAACTACACCCCTACAGTCGCACTAATGCGATAGTTACACTTGTCGGGTGAATCTTAGTTTTTTGGGAATTAAGAGATACTCGAGAAGTGAGGCGCTATTATACTCAGCCCAGTGTTTTACTCAAGAAGTATTTAAGTTTTTGGCTAAGATAAGCGTGTTATTTAGCATGGATTGACTTTGCCGTTGACATTTTTAGTTCTGAACATGGATTATCAACATGAAATCTCAGGGATTACCATTGATAATGTTTAACCAAAACGTTTAGTCGTCATCTTCGAGGTGTCCTGACGAAGATCCATTTTCTTCATTCTTGTTCATATTACAAGATCAAAAAAGGCCGCCCCTAATACTAGGAAACGACCTTCTTTATTCAGTATTATTTCTACTATGAAATTTGTTTGTTAATCGACGGGTTAACAAGGCGTGGACACGGAGTTGACGCTAGTCAATGAGTATCCGCAACGCAGTTAACCCTAAGAGTAACTACAAATTAGTCCATAATCTTAGAAACAACACCAGCACCTACAGTACGACCACCTTCACGGATAGCGAAGCGTAAACCTTCGTCCATCGCTACTGGGTTGATTAGCTCAACAACAAACT
>CAJXPG010000160.1 GCA_913057925.1 uncultured Colwellia sp.
GTGGGCTCGGAGATGTGTATAAGAGACAGGTCGATTACCCGTGCGCGCAAAATTTTCAGGGCTATCGCCAACAAAAGGTCTTGCGATAACACGACCAATATTTAATTCGCTAAGAAGCTCTCGTACCGTTTCACAGTAACGATAAAGATTGTCTAAACCAAAGTGCTCTTCGTGGGCCGCAATTTGCAGCACACTATCAGCCGAGGTATAGCAAATAGGTAAACCTGATTTTATATGCTCTTCACCCAAACGTTTTAAAATTTCGGTGCCTGATGCGTGGCAATTGCCAAGCATGCCTTCAAACCCTGTTGCTTGATTAATATTCTCGATTAAGTCTTTTGGAAAACTATTTTCTTTATCGGTAAAGTAGCCCCAATCAAACAATACAGGAACCCCTGCCATTTCCCAATGACCGCTGGGCGTATCCTTACCTGTGCTAATCTCTTGCATATAGCCATAAGCACCTTTACTTGGTGCTTGCCCTTGATATGGGAAATCTCGGTTAGATGCTTGCTGACAAGCTTTTATTAACCCCATGGCAGATAAATTAGGTAAAGCTACCTTTTTACCGGTTGCATCAAAATAAGCACTTGCTAAGTTGGCCAATGTATTTGCGCCAACATCACCAAAATCCACAGCATCGGGAGAGTAGCCGATACCAAAACTATCAATAACTAAAATTATTGCACGCGCCATCTTGTTTCCTTGTTACTTTTTAATGACAAATAGCCAAATAAATCCCTTAGGATTAAAATAAATTGACAAATAATATGACCAACTGGTCAAGTTGTGTTAATTTATCACCTTTCTAAATAAGGGTAAATAAAGCATTTCCAACTCGCTAATTATTTGCCTAAAGTATAGTTTATTAACCTAATAATATTATTAATGGAATATTGCCAATATCTCACGATAGAATATTGGTTTAATAATAAAAAATTATTTCATAATGATCATTTGCTTTGACGACAGGCTTAACATTGAAACCAATTAAACCAACTATTATTGCTATCGCAGGTCCTTCAGCATCGGGAAAAACCCTTTTTGCTCAAACAATACATGATGAGCTTGTTGCTGAACTGGGTGTTCATGGCATCTCAATTATTCATGAAGATGCTTACTATCGTGACCAATCGCATTTATCGATGTCTGAACGTGAACAGACCAACTACGATCACCCAAGTGCTTTTGAACATGAACTTTTATCAGAGCATTTAAAGCAACTCACTGACAACAATACTATTCATAGTCCAGTATATTGTTATAAAACCCATACTCGCACTGATGAAACAAAAACATTTTCGCCCACTAAAATCGTATTAGTTGAGGGAATATTATTATTATCAAATAAAGAATTACGCGATTGTTTTGATATTAAAGTTTATATGGATACGCCATTAGATATCTGCTTGATCAGAAGAATTAAGCGAGATTTAGTTGAACGAAGCCGCAGTGTTGAGTCGGTTACTAGCCAGTACTTAGAAACCGTAAGACCGATGTATCATCAGTTTATCGAACCCTCTAAAGCTTGGGCTGATATTGTAATCACCCGAGGCGGCAAAAATAGAATGGCATTAGAGTTACTTAAAGCAAAAATAAGACAGCTTTCTCAACTCCCTACACAAGAATAACCAACATAATAAAAATATAAGAGGTTTACATGGATTTAAGTGCACTCAGAGGCGTAATAGGTATTGTGGTACTGCTAGGCATCGCCTATGCATTATCAAGTGGTAAAAAATCAATTAATCTGCGTACCGTTGGTTTAGCATTTGCACTGCAAGTTTTACTCGGTGCGTTTGTTTTATATGTTCCCTTTGGTAAAGATGTTCTACTGTCTATGACGAATGGCGTACAAAGTGTCATTGACAGCGCTAAAGTGGGTATTAATTTCCTCTTTGGTGGCTTAGGCACAGATGCCATGTTTGAAAATGGTGTTGGTTTTGTCTTTGCCGTAAGAGTACTGCCTAATATTATCTTCTTCTCTTCTTTAATCGCCGTGCTTTATTACTTAGGTGTTATGCAATGGGTGATAAAAATTATTGGTGGTGCGCTACAAAAGCTTTTAAAAACCAGTAAGCCGGAATCGCTATCTGCTACTGCGAACATCTTTGTCGGACAAACCGAAGCGCCTTTAATTGTGCGTCCTTATATTACGAGAATGACTCAGTCTGAATTATTCGCCATTATGGTGGGTGGTCTTGCATCAGTTGCCGGCTCTATTTTAGCGGGTTATGCCGGTCTTGGCATTGAACTAAAATACCTTATCGCCGCGTCTTTTATGGCAGCACCTGGCGGCCTATTAATGGCGAAAATCATCTGTCCTGAAACTGAGCACGACAAAATAGTGAAAGAGCCGGTTAGCTATGACGATGACGATGATAAGCCAACCAATGTTATTGACGCTGCAGCCTCTGGTGCAGCCTCAGGACTTAAGCTTGCGGTAAACGTTGGTGCTATGTTATTAGCTTTTATCGCGCTAATTGCCTTGTTAAATACCATTGTTGGCGGCATTGGCGGCATGTTGGGATATCAAGATATTACCATTGAGTTTTTCTTAGGTTATCTTTTTGCTCCTTTTGCTTACATTGTCGGTGTTCCAGTCAATGAAATGTTACAAGCGGGTAGCTTTATCGGCCAAAAAATTGTCGTTAACGAGTTTTTTGCCTACGTTAATTTTGTTGAAATAAAAGATACCTTAAGCCCTGCTACACAAGCGATTGTCACTTTTGCTTTATGTGGCTTTGCCAACTTATCTTCTATTGCCATTTTACTTGGTGGTATTGGTTCAATGGCGCCAAGTCGTCGCCATGATATTGCCAGATTAGGCATGCGAGCAATGCTTGCAGCGACGCTTGCAAACTTAATGAGCGCAGCAATTGCTGGCATTTTTATCTCATTATAGAAACAGTCTACAAAAAGAATAAATAGGAATTCATCATTATGTCTGATATCAAAAATATTGCTCAACGCGCGCTAAAGCTAATGGACTTAACTAGCTTAACTAACACGGAAACTGATCAAGAAATTATTGCGCTGTGTCAGCAAGCTAAATCACCTGCCGGTGAAACCGCAGCAATTTGTATTTTCCCGCGTTTTATTCCTGTGGCAAAAAAGGCGCTAAAAGCACAACAAACCCCGCAAGTTAAAATAGCCACCGTCACTAACTTTCCGCACGGTAATGATGATATAGACATCGCCCTTGCTGAAACCAAAGCTGCTGTTGCTTATGGTGCTGACGAAGTAGACCTAGTATTCCCTTACCGCGCATTAATGCAAGGTAATGAAACTATCGGCTTTGATATGGTAAAAGTCTGTAAACAAGCTTGTGAGAGCTCTGCAAAACTGAAAGTGATTATTGAAACGGGTGAGCTAAAGTCAGAAGAGTTGATTCGAAAAGCCAGTGAAATAGCAATCAACGCCGGTGCTGATTTCATTAAAACATCAACGGGTAAGGTTCCTGTTAATGCTACACCCACTGCTGCACAAATCATGCTTGAAGTGATCAAGCAAAAAAACACATCGGTCGGTTTTAAGCCAGCTGGTGGTGTTAGAAACGCTGAAGATGCTGCGATTTACCTTGATTTGGCTGATAGTATTTTAGGCGCTGAGTGGGCTGATGCCAATCACTTTCGCTTTGGGGCAAGTAGCTTGCTAGGTAGTTTATTAACAACACTTGGTCATGATAACCAAACTGCCTCTTCAAGCAGTTACTAAGTTTTAACCAAGTTCAAAAAAGGGCTAATAGCACAACACTATTAGCCAATAAAATGCTAGCATACGCTATCTAAAAATCACTCACTTGAAGCACGCGCAATGGCACAACTTTATTTTTATTATTCTTCGATGAATGCAGGTAAATCAACCCACCTTTTACAATCTTCATACAATTATCAAGAACGTGGCTTAGCGACAGCTATTTATACCGCTAAAATTGACGATAGGTTTGCTAAGGGTAAAGTTGCATCACGTTTAGGTATTGATGCAGATGCTTTCTTGTTTGATGACACAAGTAATTTATTCAAAGAAATAGAGTTAAAAAACCAACAAGAAAAACTTGATTGTGTACTGATAGATGAAGCGCAATTTTTATCGACTGAACAAGTTAAGCAGCTTACTGATATCGTAGACTTGTTACATATCCCGGTACTTGCCTATGGTATTCGTACTGACTTTTTAGGGGAGACGTTTTCAGGTAGTGCTGCCCTACTCGCTTGGGCCGATAAATTAGTTGAATTAAAAACCATTTGCCATTGTGGTAGAAAAGCTAACTTTGTTATCAGACAAGATGCCAACGGTAAGCCTGTGCAAGGTGGAGAACAAGTTGAGGTAGGTGGAAACGAGCGTTACGAGCCGCTTTGTCGAGCCCATTTTAAACAACTTGTTTGGCAGTAAAAGATAATATCTGCACACAGTAAAACTCATTAACGTGTTTGGTCGAACAATAAAAAACCTTAACAAGAACTGTCTCGTTAAGGTTTTTTTTGTTTATTAGCTGTAGGCTTAGTACCCGTAGCTTTCGAGCTACAGGCACTTAATTTCCAATAGGCTTTAGTAAATTACTGGCGGTAACTCAGGGCTATCTTCAGTGTAACTTAACGCGCTATTAAATTGTGCAATAGCAAGGTTGGCCGAATCTTGATCTTTAGCATGAACACGCGCAATCACCTCACCACGATTAACTTGTACGCCAAGAGGTAATATACGATCAAAACCAACGGTATGATCTACCTGCTGATTTGGCGCAGTTCTGCCACCGCCTAAACCTACCACAGACATACCCACTGCTCGGGTATCCATTTGTGCAATATAACCGTGCTGCTCAGCTCTAACTTCAGTAATAATATTCGCTTTAGACATTGAGTCCCATGGGCTTTCAACAAAGTTTTTAGGGCCTCCTAAGGCTGCAATCATGCGCTCAAATACTTCAGCAGCAAGACCGGTACTTAGTACTGATTCAATTTTTTTATCGGCGTCTTTTTCATTAGCTGCCAAATTTGTATTGATTAACATTGCAGTAGCAAGTGACTTAACTACTTGATGTAAACGAGGCTCGCGTTGTTTACCTGTTAAATACTTAACCGTTTCATACATCTCAACCGCATTACCCGCGCTAGAGCCAAGAACTTGGTTCATATCAGTAATAATGGCTTGTGTTTTAACGCCAGCGCCATTCGCTACATTCACGATGCTATCTGCTAGTGCCCTTGCATCATCAAGGTTATTCATCATCGCGCCATTACCGACTTTAACATCCATCACTAAAGCATCTAAGCCTGCAGCGAGCTTTTTAGATAAAATAGACGCGGTAATTAATGGAATAGATTCAACGGTTGCGGTTACGTCTCTAATTGAATATAAACGCTTATCTGCTGGGGCTAAGTTATCAGTTTGCGAGATAATAGCGACACCCACCTCTTTCACAATACGCTTAAACTCACTAATCGTTGGCTTGACATTAAAACCGGCAATACTTTCTAACTTATCTGACGTACCGCCGGTATGTCCTAAGCCACGACCAGAAATCATCGGAACATAACCACCACAAGCAGAGACAATTGCCGCTAGCATAAAGCTAACTTTATCACCTACGCCACCGGTAGAATGCTTATCAACGATTGGGCCGTCAAAACCTTCCCAACTTAGCACATCGCCTGAGTGCATCATGGCTTTAGTAAAAGCCACTCTTTCATCTACGGTCATGCCATGTTGAAAAATAGCCATGGCCATTGCGCCTACTTGGCTATCAGAGAAGTTGCCATCAACTAAGCCAGAAACAAAGCCATTGATATCTGTCTCATTTAAAGTGCCACCATTACGTTTAATACGAATAATTTCTTGTGGGATAATTTTATTGGTTACTGACATTTAATACGTCCTTATAAGTCTAATAAATCTTTTGGGGTGAATGCATCTGGAAGTAATTGCTGAACTGTCCATACTTGCTGTTGGTTTTTATGATTAACCGCTATTACTGGTGCAGATTGCTCGAAAAACTCAGCAATAACCTGTCTGCAGGCACCACACGGTGGCGTTAGCTTTTCTTGCTCGGTATAGATAACAATCACTTCAAAAGCTTGCTCGCCATTAATAACGCCATTGCTAATGCAATTACGCTCTGCACATACCGTTAGGCCATATGAGGCATTTTCAACATTACAACCTTGGACAATATTGCCATTGGTGGTTAGCGCAGCAGCACCAACATGAAAGTTGCTATAGGGCGCATATGCTCGTTGGTAAGAAATTTTTGCCGCAGCAATCACTTTATCTAACTTATGTTTTACTTGTTCATTCATCGAATTACCAATTACTAAACTCATTGTATAAACTCAGTATAACTTTATTGACCATGTGGTCAAGTAATTAAATAAACCTAAATCCAATTAAAATATCTACTTAACAAAAAGCCAATAAAAAAGGCTGCAAATGCAGCCTTTTCTCATCAGTGCTTCTGAAAAAGAAGCTAAATTAAGTTCAAACTAGAACTTGTATTCAATACCAACACGAATTTGCCATAATGAAGCCGCATTTTGTACTTCTTGCTCTTCATTACCTTGGTTAAATTCTTCATATACATACTGACCAGCATCGTTAATTGATGCTTCAACCATACGGTTACCAACAAATGAACCTTTGGTCATCACACCCCAGTCATCATTCATCATGTTACCGATGTTTTTAATAACTAAGAAAGCACTACCTTTGTGATCTTCCATAAAGCCAGGGATTTCTTGGGTAAATTTCAAGTCAAACGTAGTCCACCAATCAGCATTGTGTGCATTACGCTCTTGAATCGCGCCACGTGATAAACCTTCATTAGCAACAAATGAGTCAAACGCTGCTTTATCAAAGTCAGGTCCGTAAACTACGTTAGCATCGTTTTCAGTTGGTACGTACAATAATTGACGTGAGCCATTCCAGTTGCTATCACCAAAGCCACGGTCTGAGCTGTCAAAGGTGTAAGAATAAGGACGACCAGCACTTGATTGACCAAATAAGCTAACACGGGTGTTTAAGCCATCAATCAACTCAATGTTGTAGTTAAGCGCCATAGTGAAACGGTGTGGAATTTCATAATCAGACGTTGCCATACCTGGGTTAATTGCATCAGTTGCAGCTAAGTTACCGTAGTTAGAACCCGCTACTGAGCTCGTCATAGGGTTAGCATCTTCAGAAGCAGTAAATGAGTAACCAAAGGTTGCATTTAAGCCGAAATCGAAGTCTTTGTTAACACCAAATGATAACACTGTTGATTGACCATCTTTACCACTATTCGTTAACACGTACTCACCAGAGCGACCCGCAACTTCTTCGTATAATGGACGACCATCTGGCGCAGTATCTGCCGCGTAAGTTAGACCAACATCTTTAATTGTTGCCGAGTTAACTTTTTGGTTTAACAATAAATCTGCAGTGAAGTTATAACCACTGTCTGTCATGTAAGTTGCACCAATTGAGTATTTCCACTCTGATGGCATTTCAAAATCAGGGTCTACAGCGTTTACCGAGCCGTCACCACCTTCTTCAGGGTAAGCAGCAACTTCGTCATACAAACTTTGTAAGTTAGTATACAGTGGTGCGCCACCATCAATAGTTGGCTCAGTTAATACGTTTACACCGTTAGCGCGTGTACCTATTTGTACTAGACCGTCATTTGAATAAGAGTTAGACAACCAAACATTTGGGTTACCGCCTGAGTAAAGACCGAAACCAGCACGTACTGATAAGTTATCATCAACATTCCAGCTGAAGCCAACACGTGGTTGGAATAAGTTCACGCCGTCAAAGGTATGGTTGTTAGCAAAACCGTAACGCTGCTCAAATTGCGCATTATAACGTGGTTTATCATCACTAGTGTACATATCGTAACGGAAACCAAAAGTTAATGTTGCATCAATATCAGTGAAAGTATACTCATCTTGCATGTAGAAAGTATGCACGTCATAAGTGAATTCTTGGCTAGCATCTGCAGGGTTATTAGTACCAGCAGAGTTATTATAATATACGCGATCCGCATCACCTGATTCATACTCATCAATTGAACCGAAGCGGTACTCACCGTCAGTGTGTTGCATGAATAAGTTAAAGGCAGTTAGTGACTCATACTCATAACCAAAGGTAATAGTGTGATCATCAAGGTAGTAGTTGGCATCAAACTTAAACGTTAAGTTGTCCCAGTACATTTCATTTGATTGACGAGAATCATCTGGACCTAAGAAAACTGTTTTACCATTATGTCTTATTTGTACTTCACCAAAACCACTTTCAGCATCTAATGAACGAGCACGGTTATCTAGATCCATTTTACCGATGCTAACTTTAGTTGAGAAGCTATCAGACCAATCAGAGTATAAAGCACCTACAAAAGATTGAAGTTCAGCACCACGTTCATAATAATGGCTATCAAGGGTCACAGCCCAGTTATCTGATTGAGATAATTTAAAGCCATCATTGTAGTTATATACTAAGCTAGCACGGTGTGCTTCATTGATGTTCCAATCAAGTTTTAATAATAACTTTTCATCATCAACTGGCATGCTTGCTGGCATAGAGCCGGCGTCATAACCGTAAACATCACTAGATATTTGTCTGATACGATCAATATCAGCTTGAGATACTACGTTACCAATGTCATCACCCGTAGGTTGTGCTACAAAACCTGGGTATTCGAAGATTTCAGCGCCATCTAGTTTCTCATAAGAAACAAAAGCAAATAACTTATCTTCCATGATTGGGAAACCAACATTAAAGCCGTAACGTTTTTCACTGAAGTCACCGGTAGGTATATCTTCACCTTTAGCACTATCACCTTTCATTGAGTCGTTGGTGTAATCAAAGAACACGCCGCCGTGCACTTCATTACCACCAGATTTAGTAACCGCGTTGATGTTACACGCAGAGAAGCTACCGTATTTAACGTCAAACGGTGCTAATTCAACCGATACTTGATCAATTGAATCATAAGAAAATGGTACACGTACTGTTGGGTAACCATTGCCATTAAGACCAAAGTTATCATTCATGCGTGCGCCATCAAGCGTTAAGCTATTAAAACGTGGACTACCACCACCACATTGAATCGCATCGTCACGGCTTTCATCAACATATACGCGAGGATCAACACGAACTATATCTTTCAAGTCACGGTTAATCGCAGGTAAGCTTGCTAAATCTTCAGCATTGAAATGTGAAGATGGGCTCGTACCCGTAGCGAATTTGCTAATTGCACGACCTGTCACTTCAATTGTTTCAATATCTTGTTGTGATTCTAGAGCAACCGTTACTGGGAACGTTTGACCTAATGTTAAAAAGACATCATTTAGCTCTGTGTCTTTGAATTTATCAGAATCAACAATAATTTTGTAAGGACCACCTACTCTCAAACCTTTTGCGGTGAAAAGTCCAGAGTCATTAACCGTGGCTGTTTTTGTTGTGCCTGACGGTACGTGAACGATAGTAATTTGGGTGCCTGCCGCTGGGTTTCCATTAGGACCGCTAATATTACCTTTAATTGCAGAGGTAGTGGTATTAGCTAGTGCAGAAGTTGACAACCCAAGCGCTAGAACTAACGCACTTGATATATGTGATAGACGATGAGTTTTCATCTGTTATTCCTATGTTTGTTTTTTAAAATGGTTTTTATTCTTATTATCTATAAGAAAGCAACTGAAAAAGTTAACCAATTGCTCTGTTTTTCATTTCGAGTGAAATTAGACCAGACTTTTGTGTCAGTTTCATTACAAATTTTCACATCATGATACAACTGTCTCTTATACACATCTGACGCTGCCGACGATCTACTCTGTG
>CAJXPG010000161.1 GCA_913057925.1 uncultured Colwellia sp.
AACCATTTACTCCCGTGAATTACCAACTAGCTTTCTTAAGACCTGGAACTTCACCACGCATCATAGTTTCGCGTAATTTAATACGGCTTAAACCAAATTTGCGTAAGTAACCATGTGGACGACCAGTAACATTACAACGATTACGTTGACGGCTACTTGATGAATCACGAGGTAAACTTTGAAGTTTCAATACGGCATCCCAACGATCTTCTTCTGAAGTTTCTGGACTTGAGATGATTGCTTTTAACGCAGCACGCTTTTCAGCGTATTGAGCTACTAGCTTGGTTCTTTTTGCTTCACGAGCTTTCATTGACGTTTTAGCCATAACTCTACACCTTCTTCTTGAACGGGAAATCAAAGGCAGTCAATAATGCATGACCTTCTTCGTTATCTTTCGCGCTAGTAGTGATAGTGATATCTAACCCACGGATCTTATCGATTTTATCGTATTCGATCTCTGGAAAGATGATTTGCTCACGAACGCCCATGCTGTAGTTACCACGGCCATCAAATGACTTAGGATTTAAACCACGGAAATCACGGATACGTGGAATAGAGATAGAGATTAAACGCTCTAAAAATTCCCACATACGCTCGCCGCGTAGAGTTACTTTTGTACCTATCGGGTAGCCTTCACGAATTTTGAAGCCCGCAACTGATTTGCGTGCTACTGTCGTGATAGGCTTCTGCCCTGAGATTGCAGTAAGATCATTTGTGGCGTGTTCTAAAACTTTCTTATCAGAAATAGCTTCACCAACACCCATGTTAAGGGTGATCTTTTCAATCCGAGGGACTTGCATGACACTTTTATAACCAAACTTCTTCTGAAGCTCAGCTACAACTGTATCTTTATATAAATCATGCAGTTTCGCCATCGTTTACTCCAATTATTAAACTAATTCGTTATTAGATTTGAAAAAACGAACTTTTTTGCCGTCTTCAATTCTAAAACCAACACGATCTGCTTTGCCCGTTGCAGGGTTAACAATCGCTACGTTGGAAACATGTAAAGGTGCTTCTTTTTCAATGATGCCACCAGGCTGCTGTAACTGAGGTACAGGCTTAGTGTGTTTCTTGATTAAGTTAACGCCTTCTACGAATACTTTGCTGTTTTCAACAAGCACTTTGGTAACTTTACCAGTTTTGCCCTTGTCTTTACCTGCAAGTACGATTACTTCATCATCACGACGAATCTTAGATGCCATTATCGTGACTCCTTATAGTACTTCTGGTGCTAATGATACGATCTTCATAAATTTCTCATTACGAAGTTCACGTGTCACAGGCCCGAAAATACGAGTACCAATTGGTTGTAAGCTTGCATTAAGCATTACAGCCGCGTTTTCATCAAAACGGATGGCAGAACCATCTGTACGACGAACACCTTTCTTAGTGCGCACCACTACCGCAGTGTGAACATCACCTTTTTTTACTTTACCGCGAGGACTTGCTTCCTTTACGGCAACTTTGATGATATCACCAATGCGTGCATAGCGACGGTGCGAGCCACCAAGAACCTTTATACATTGAACACGCTTAGCGCCACTGTTATCAGCAACATTCAGCTGTGATTGCATTTGGATCATTGATTTTGCTCCATTGTTATCTTTACTATTCTTACTAAAAACATAAGAAACACAACAAGATAAATTAAAATTCAAGGCCAGAAATTGACCCGTCACTGCCTTTTAAAAGACCCCCACTCAGTATAGAATTTAGACATAAATGTCGGCACTCAAACTTAATGGGCGCGAGATTATAACACCACTTACTCCAAAGTGGTAGTTTAATTAGTTAAAAAATAATCAATGCAAAAAGCGGAGGGATAACCGACTAAATTGATAAAGTAAATGTTACGGGACCATCATTTACCAGACTGACTTGCATATCTGCGGCAAACTCCCCTGTGGGTACTTTAAAACCATTATTTCTTAATTGTTGATTAAAAAATTCATATAGCTTGTTACTAAACTCAGGTTTTGCTGCTGAAGTAAAGCTTGGTCGCATTCCGCTTGAGGTATCTGCTGCTAAAGTAAACTGAGATACTACGAGAATCTCGCCTTGGGCTTGCTTTACATTCAAATTCATTTTGCCATTATCATCATTAAATACTCGGTAGCCAGCTACACGCTCGGCAAGTCGTTTTGCTTTTGCTTCACTATCTTCCGGTTCAACGGCAAGAAATACTAACAATCCCTTTTTTATTTCACCTATTACTTTGCCATCTACAGTGACGCTCGCCTGCTGTACTCTTTGAATTAGCGCTATCATTTATTTCTCACACATTGTCTTTATTTTCAAGATTCATCTCTTGCATACCCGCGTACTCTTGAAGGGATACTGTAATTAATGCCCCGATCAAAACAATAACCCAAGAAACATACACCCATAAAAAAATAATTGGGATGGTTGCTAATGCTCCGTAAATTACTTGGTACGAAGGAAATGCAGTGATATACATTGCAAAAGCTTTTTTAGCTAACTCAAACAATACCCCAGCAATTACCGCACCTGATAAGGCAAATTTAAAGGGTACTGCTTTATTGGGCACTGCTGTGTATAAAATAATAAATGCAACAATTGAAGAGAGTAGTGGTAACAGGCGTAGTACTAAATCAAAGAGTCCAAGTACATCATACTCATCCACTTTGACCATAGAGATCAAATAAGAAGATAAGGCTATACTTGCGCCAACTAAAATAGGCCCTAAAGTTAGTACCATCCAATACATTGCAAATGAAGTAATTGTTCGTCGCTTATCTGTTACTCGCCAGATTTTATTAAAAGCATTATCGATTGACGAAATCAGCAGTAACGCGGCAACAAAAAGAAAACCAATAGCAACCGCTGACATTTTTGAAGCATTAGCGACAAAACCCGTTAAATATTGTTTAACGACATCACCAGCAGCGGGTACAAAGTTTTGATAAACAAATTGTTCAATATTATCTTGCAGTTCAGCAAAAAGTGGAAAGGCAGTCATCACTGAAAACATCACAACGATTAGCGGCACCAGTGACATTAAACAGACATAAGACAAATAACCGGCAACAACTTGAATTTGCTCTCGTCTAATCCGACGCAGCATGTACAGTAGTTGACCATTATGCTGAAGCCAAAGCTTATGGAATACTGTCTCTTTAAATATACTCATATTTATTAACAATTTACTATTTCCCCAAAGATTATGCATATATTAAGATAGCAGTAGCTAATATGCTAGCTTAAGGCTAGTAGTCGTAAATAAATTTTGGAGTAATGATGGCAAGTCAAGGTTCAGCAGGCAATGTGATTGCTGCTATTTGTAATGTTTTTTTCCCTGGCTTAGGGCAGTTAGTACAAGGAAGGTTAATGGCAGCATTAATCTTTGCCATTGTTTGTGTTGGGGGTTATGCGCTTTGGTGGATGGTTATACCAGCAATCATTGCTGGTATATTTCATTTATGGTCGGTTGTTGATGCTGCAACATTTAAGAATAATAATTACTAGCTGCGGAGAAGTTAACCTTGCTTGATTAGCCTCCTACCCAAACCGAGGTGCAGCGATAAAGCTTATATGCTCATTCTCTGCTACTTTATCTTCTTCATCGTATCGATTGATTTGTGCTAGTAATGCTGATAGTTGCTGAATTTGTTTTGGATTAGCTTTACCTTGACTAAAAATTTGGCTCAACTCTTGAAGTTTTTTTAATTGTGCTGGAGACATAATTCAATTCCTTTTGATTTGGGGAGAAGCAATAAGTTCGTACTGCTTGATACCTATAAGCCTAGTCATTAATTGAGCTGCTTGCTTAAATTTTTATTTTATTCCAGTAACAAAATATTAATAGATATTTGCTTCCTCGAAGTTTAAACCAATTAAACAGCAACTTAGTAAATCAAAAATATTTACAAATAGCTTAAACTGACGTCAATTGCAGACATGTCTTACACGCTGATTGTAGTCAAAAGTGCTTCCTTTATCTTATTTAGTTAATTTCAAGACAAAAAAAAGCCTATTAACTAACTAATAGGCTTTCGATATTAGGTGTTGGCTAGCTGTTACTTAGCTGCACGACCTTCACGTTTTCTGTCGCTCTCTTTTAAGAACTTCTTACGAATACGAATGTTGTCAGGTGTTACTTCTACTAATTCATCATTATCAATAAATTCTAGAGCTTGCTCTAAAGTCATATCGATTGCAGGAGTTAGTACCTGTGCTTCATCAGTACCAGATGAACGTACGTTAGTTAATTGCTTACCTTTAAGTACGTTAACCGTTAAATCGTTATCGCGGCTATGAATACCAACAACTTGACCTTCATAAACTTCAACACCGTGACCAATCATCATACGACCACGAGATTGCAAGTTGAAGATAGCATTAGTTAATGCCTTACCTGTAGCGTTAGCGATCATTACACCGTTTAAGCGCTGACCAATATCGCCACCTTTATGAGGACCATATTCGAAGAATGTATGGTAAATCAGACCAGAACCTGAAGTAATTGTCATAAATTCAGTTTGGAAACCAATTAAACCACGGCTTGGCATAATAAAGTCCATACGAATACGACCAGTACCATCAGGTGCCATATCAGTAAGTTCAGCCTTACGGATACCCATTTTTTCCATAATAGTACCTTGATGCTGTTCTTCAACATCAATAGTTACTGTTTCATAAGGTTCTTGTAATACACCGTCAATTTCACGTTCAATAACTTCTGGACGAGAAACGGCAATTTCAAAACCTTCACGACGCATGTTTTCAATTAGGATACCTAAGTGAAGCTCACCACGACCTGAAACTTTAAATTTATCTGGATCATCTAATTGTTCAACACGTAATGCTACGTTGTGAACTAATTCTTTTTCTAAGCGATCTTTGATGTTACGTGAAGTAACGAACTTACCTTCTTTACCACAAAATGGTGAAGTGTTTACTTGGAAAGTCATGTTGATGGTTGGTTCATCAATTGATAATGCCGGTAAGCTTTCAACTTCGTTTGGACAACAAATAGTATCAGAGATTTTTAATTCACCTAAACCTGTGATAGCAATGATATCGCCAGCATGTGCTTCATCTGTTTCATGACGGTCAAGACCTAAGTAACCAAATACTTTACCTACTTTGCCGTTATGTACGTTACCCGCTGCACATTGTACTGTAACTTGTTGGTTAGGTTTAACAGAACCACGAGTGATACGACCAACACCAATTACGCCTAAGTATGAGCTGTAATCAAGTTGAGAGATTTGCATTTGGAACGAGCCATCAGGATCAGCATCTGGAGCAGGTACTTCATCAATAATAGTTTGAAATAACGGTGTCATATCGCCGCCAGTTTCACCTTCTTCAAGTGTTGCCCAACCATTTATTGCTGATGCGTAAACAACTTTAAAGTCTAACTGTTCGTCAGTAGCACCAAGATTATCAAATAATTCAAAAACTTGATCCATAACCCAATCAGGGCGAGAACCTGGCTTATCAATTTTGTTGATTACAACAATTGGTTTCAAGCCTTGCGCGAATGCTTTTTGTGTTACAAAGCGAGTTTGTGGCATCGGACCTTCTTGTGCATCAACAATAAGTAATACACAGTCAACCATTGACATTACACGTTCAACTTCACCACCAAAATCGGCGTGACCTGGAGTATCTACAATGTTTACGCGGTAATCATTCCAGTTAACAGCGGTATTTTTAGCTAAAATAGTAATACCACGTTCTTTTTCGATGTCGTTTGAATCCATCACACGTTCTTCGTGATCTGAACGATCACCTAATGTGCCAGATTGCTCAAGCAATTTATCAACTAAAGTGGTTTTACCGTGATCAACGTGGGCAATGATTGCCACATTTCTTAATTTATCTAACACAAGCTTTACTCGCTGTTACTATCGTTAATCGCTGTTTCTAGCAGGTTAACGAATAGGGCTATAATTGGGCGCGCATTATACAGCTGTTTAGGCTAAAAAGAAATCAATATCTATATTATCGAATTTATCTGACTCCTTTCTTCTAATATCAGGCAATAAAAAAGCTCATCTAGCAACCTAGATAAGCTTTTTATATGAGGTTAAACGACTTAAGACTTTATATTTACAAAGCCTAGTTAGTCTAGCTAAGACTTAGCTAATATTTAGCGGCTTCATCTGCAGCTGGTAAGCTTTGCTTTATGAACTCGCGGATATCTTGATTTGATTGTTTTAAATCTTCATGGCGTAAATACATCATATGACCACTTTCATAACCTTTAAAAGATAACCTATCTTTCATCATGCCACTTGGGTCTAATTGCCACATTGTATATTTGGCATCAAAGTAATTCGTTGCACCATCAAAATAACCAGACTGAATCATCACTTGTAAATAAGGGTTTTGTGCCATCGCTGAACGCAAACCTTCGCCGGTGTTATTACCCGTTCGATCCCATGGATGAACATTGCCAAACATATTATATTTAATATCAGTTTTATAGTTCAGCTCTTCACGTAGATAATAATTAATTGCTGGGGTAAAGCTGTGTAACCACGAACTTAACTCGGCATTATAGTCGGGACTTGAGCCTGCGACTTTTTTATCAATACCTAAATAACGAGAGTCCAAGCGACCAATCGTTTGTTTTCTATCTCTGAGTAATTCTTTCCAGAAAAAGCGGTTATTTACATCAAGGTTATTATTAATCACTGCGCTAACAGATAAGCCAGAGTATAGGGCGACTTGCTCAGCCGTTGCCTGTTTTTCTTGTGCTGAAATAAAGCCACCTTTTGCCAATGCAGGCAGGTATTTAGCAATAGTATATTGTTCGACTTCAGCTAAAAGCTCCTCGAGTGACTTACTTTGTAACTCGGGGGCTAATGCTTTGTGATACCATGCTGCCGCGGCAAAGTAAGGTAAACGGTTTGCCGCTTCGACTGGACCATCACGTTTAATGCCAATATCAGTTGGTGAAACTAAAATAACGCCGTTAACATACATCCACTGACGTGATTGCAACTCTTTTGCTAAACCTGAAACACGCGTTGTTCCATAGCTTTCACCAATTAAATACTTTGGTGAGCGCCAGCGGTTATTACGGCTAACAAAGGTGTTGATCCATTCAGCTAAATATTTCACATCAGCATTAACACCAAAGAACATTTTCTTTTGCTGCTCTTTACTCGGCATTTTGCCATCTTTTCCCGGTAACACACGCGAATAACCAGTATTCACAGGGTTTACGAAAACAATGTCTGCAACATCTAAAATAGAATAAGGGTTAGTTTTAACGCCATAGGGCTGTAATGGATAACCTTCATCATCAACATTGATAACTCTTGGCCCTGTATAGGCAACATGCATCCACACTGAAGCGGAGCCTGGACCACCATTGAAAGAGATCACTAATGGACGTTTAACATTAGACTTTAAGTCTGTACGTTGATAATAAGTATAAAATAAACTTGCCGTTGGATTACCCTCTGCATCCCAAACAGGCTGAGTCCCTGTTGTCGCTGAATATTTTATTTTTTCACCGTTAATTCGCGTACTGTGTTTAGTGGTATTTTTTTGGTCAACCGCTAGCTTGCGCTCATGATTTACTGATTGCTCAGAGCTTTGGCTTTTTGCAATAACAGGGGTTGATGACAGGCCAATCAACATTATCGCCGGCAACAATAAGCTAGTAATTTTATTTTTTTGAATGAACATTTGATAGGAAATAATAATGAAACCCTCGTGGTATTTTTTTGCTGAATTTATATGTGACCAAATTAACAGCTAGGGTAATTCAGATACAACGGTTTTCGTCCAAGTGAAGGTAAAACACGGTGAAAGCAAAATTAAGTAACCACGAGTAACCTGTATGTGTTTTTAAAGCTAAAAAAAAGCCGCGACAATGTCACGGCTTTTACTTTTCTTAAATAGAGATTATTTAAGCGTTAACCTGCATTACGCTTGTGCTTTTTTGTCAGTAACAAAGAAGCTTACTAAGTATGCAATCAAACCAATTAGGAAGAATACACCGGCAATTTCACGTAACCAGTAGAAGATTTCAAGTTTATCTTGAGTAGCCATAAAGCTTAATGCCTGGCCAGACTCTGGTAAACGTTGTAACCATACTTGTAAGATACCAGCACCAGTTAAGAACAATGTGATAAATACCATAGCGACTGTCATTAACCAGAAGCCCCACATTTCAACAACTTGTGCTTTATTACAGTTAGCTTCACCAATACCGCGTAGCTTAGGCATTGCGTAAGAGATGATTGTCATAACAATCATTGCATATGCGCCGTAGAAAGCCATGTGACCGTGAGCCGCTGTAATTTGAGAACCATGCGTATAGTAGTTAACAAATGATAATGTATGTAAGAAGCCCCATACACCAGCACCTAAAAATGCCATTACCGCAGTACCTAATGCCCATAATGTAGCAGCCTTGTTAGGGTGTTCACGACGACGACGGTTAACCATATTAAATGCGTATAGTACCATTGCGAAGAAAGGAAGTGGTTCAAGTGCTGAGAAGATAGAACCAACCCACTGCCAATATTCAGGCGTCATTAACCAGTAGAAGTGATGACCTGTACCTAAGATACCTGAGATAAGAGCCATTGCGATGATTACGTATAACCATTTTTCAATTACTTCACGGTCAACACCAGTCACTTTGATTAATACATAAGCTAAAATAGCGCCCATGATTAATTCCCATACACCTTCAACCCATAAGTGAACAACAAACCACCAGAAGAATTTATCTAATGCTAAGTTAGTTGGGTTATAGAAAGCGAACAAGAAGAATACTGCTAAACCAATTAAACCAGTCATCATCACCATGTTAATGGCAGTTTTACGACCTTTTAAGATAGTCATACCTAGGTTGAATAAGAAACCTAAAGCAACAACAACAATACCAATTTTAGTGATAGTTGGTTGTTCAAGGAACTCACGCCCCATCGTTGGCCATAATTCGTTAAAGGTAATGTCAGCTAGCGTTGAATAAGGTACTAATAAGTAACCTAAAATAGTTAGTACGCCAGCAGCAGCAAATATCCAAAATAGTGCTATTGCAAGCTTAGGACTATAAAGTTCAGTTTCTGATTCCTCAGGAACTAAGTAATAAGCAGCCCCCATAAAACCAAAGAGTAACCAAACAATAAGAAGGTTGGTATGAACCATACGAGCAACGTTAAATGGAATGATACCACCTAAAAAGTCACCAACAACGTATTGCAAACCCATAATAAGACCAAATAAGATCTGGCCTACGAATAAGATCATAGCGAAAACAAAATAAGGTGTCGCTACCGCTTGTGATTGATATTTTAAAGTACTCACAGCTTAACCCTCTATGTTTGGTGGCCAGTTATTGTCATCTAGCTCAGAAGTCCATTTAAGGAACTCAGCTAAATCATCAATTTCTTGGTCATTTAAGTGGAAGTTAGGCATTTGACGACGACCTGGAATGTTTAAAGGTTGAGCGTTCATCCAACCCTTGAAGAAAGCTTTAAAGCCTGCTTCACCGCCGCGACGGTCATAAACGTTTGCTAGCTCTGGAGCAAAATATGCGCCTTCACCAATTAACGAGTGACAACCAACACAGTTATTTTTTTCCCACAAATGCTTACCGCGCTCTACAGCTTCGGTAATGTTATGTCGGTTATCCCGTTTGGGCATTTCTTTTGTTGTGTGAAAAGTCAAAGCTAAGAATATTAAGAAGAAGAATACACTTCCACCGTAATAAATATTCCTTGCCATGCCTTTAGTAAAGCTCTCTGACATCTGTCTCTTATACACATCTGACGCTGCCGACGATCTACTCTGTGTAGA
>CAJXPG010000162.1 GCA_913057925.1 uncultured Colwellia sp.
GAGATCTAGTACGGTCTCGTGGGCTCGGAGATGTGTATAAGAGACAGGTAATTAACTCGCCGACATGAACAAAACGCTCACTGATATTGCCAGAAAACGGGGCTTTAATTGAGGTTTTCTCTAGTGCTAATAAGGTTTGCTCAACAGAAATATTTAATGCAGCAACTTCATTGATTGCGATGGTTAAATCTTTATTAACTCGCTCATATTCACTTAATGCCGAGTTGTTTTTTTCACGCAACTTTAAAAAGCGTGCTTTTTGTCCAGTTAAGTAGTCAACATTGGCTTGATGTTGCTTTACTTGCGCTTGTTGGCGAGCTAACTGTAATTTTAAATGTCTGTCATCAATTTGGGCTAATAACTGACCTTTTTCAACTTGGCTGCCAACATCTTCAACCCATAACAATTGACCCGTTTGCTCTGCAGAGATTGGTGCATTTTTTCGGCTGATGACATTTGCCGGTAACCAAATGCTTGGGTTAACTTGCTCTTCTTTTACCGTTTCTACACTGACCAATGCTGCTGGTCTTTCATTCGTTGCGGCATATGCACCTTGATGCAAACCAACCACAGCCATTGCTCCAAGCAGCGCAATCGAGAAAAGTTTCACTATTTTATCGCTTTGCTTAGCGCTAGGTTTTTGTGCCATTGAGTTTTTCATAATAATTTCCTTTATCTTTTTCGCTGCTTATGACGCTTTAACTTTAACGGAATCTAACTGCTGCATACCGTTAACTTGATTTGATGGTGAGTTACCGTGCACTGATTTGCCAATGAAAAAATCATGTTTGGCAAGCCTTAATAAACACGGTAATAACACTATGGTGAACAATGTACTAAAGGCTAGTCCACCAACGATTACTGCCGCTAAACCTCGGTAAATGACACTACCTGCGCCGGGGATTAGTAATAGCGGTAACATGCCAAAGAAACTGGTTGCGGTACTCATGAATATTGGACGTAACCGTAAACTTAACGCTTGTTCAATGGCATCGGTTCTATGCAAACCTTCTTGTTGACCTATACGCGTTTGGTGAACCAGTAAGATGGCATTGTTTACCACCAAACCTAACAAGATGATAAAACCAATCATGGTTAATAAATCAAGCGGTTGAAATACACTTAAATTTAATGCTTGTAGCGCTAAAATACCGCCAACCGTTGCTAATGGGATAGTAATCACCACAAGTAAGCTGTCTTTAATTGACTTAAATAACGCCGCCATCAGTAAGAATAGAATCACTAAAGCAAAGGCAAAATTCTCCGCCATCACCGTAATCGCTTTTTCTAATTGATCGGCACTACCGCCATACTGAATGTTGCCATCATCAGGCATAACATCGCGAAGTTTAGGTTCTACTTCAGCTTTAAGTACCGCGATAGTTTCTTCTAAAGACCAACCTTTGGGTGGATTAACATTTAGCGTGATTGTGCGCTGACCATCGATTCTCGTTAAACGACTTGGTCCTACGGTACGCTGAATATCAACAAGGTTAGCTAATTGGGTGACGCTACCATTGCCGGTAACGACAGGAACATCACCTAGGTTGTCAGGGTCGTCCCAGCCATCAGCGCGTAATATCATATTCAGACGTTTACTGCCGTTAAAATATTCACCTACATATAAGCCATCGCCTAAAGTACGTACCACACGGCCAACATCACGACGATTCCAACCTTGCTCTAAAATACTACGATCATTAGGAGCTAAATTGATTTCAGGCTCCGACATTGCAAGACCTGGGTTGGCGTTAACATTGGCGCCATCAATTGCTTCTTTCACCCAGTCCATTCCCTGAGCTGCCACTTGCTGTAGTGCTTTTGTGTCTTTTGACTGCAAATGTACCTGCACTCGTCTGCCACCACCAAAGCCGCCAAACAGATTACCTTGTCGAGCAAATACACGGGTATCAGGCAAATCTACTAATATTTCATTACGAACAATTTCAAGTAATTCATCAACGCGGTCTTGATCTTTTACCCTGACACCGAGACTGCCGCCAAAAGAGCCACCAAAAATATAATAATTCTTCAACGCAGGTTCTTTACTGCCGTCCATATAAGGTTTTAAACGCTCAACAATCGGTTGAATCACTTCTTTTTCGATAGTCTTAACATTTGAACCCGGTGGGAATTGTAAGTTTGCATCAATAGCATCACGTTTAACCGGTGGTAAATAATCAAGGTTTGGCATAGCAAGAATAGTTACCACAACCGGTAAGACTAAAAGTGTTCCAGCTAGTGATAAACGCTTAATACGGGTATTCGTTACTGACATAACAAAGTGGGTAATGTTTTGCCAAAGCTTTTGATTAGGGTCGAGTGAGTTTTGTTCTTTAAGGAAGTACTTAGCTAGCACAGGTAATAAAACTACCGCAACAATCAGTGACACTGAAACCGCGATAGCAATGGTTAAGGCTAAATCACCAAAAAGTTGTCCCTCAATATCTTTTAAGAAAAATACCGGTAAGAAAATAGCGACCGTTGTAGCAGTAGAGGCAAGCAATGCTCCCCAAACTTGTGCTGCGCCCTGCTCTGCACTCTCGTGCTCATCAAGACCTTTATCTCGCATCCTTAATATATTCTCTAACACCACAATGGCAGCATCTAACACCATACCGACGGCAAAAGCCAAGCCAGCAAGTGAGATAACATTAAGTGAACGCCCAGTGATTTCCAATACAATAAAGGTACTTAATAAACTCACAGGTATTGCGGTGGCAATAATTAGCGTTGCGCGCATTCTGCGAACAAAAAACCATAGCACAGATAAGGATAAAACAATGCCAGCAAACAAGTTGCTGGTGACTAAATTAATGGCGCGGTAGATAAACACCGACGCATCAAACGATTGCACCATCACCAATTGTTTATCCGCAAGAAGTTCAGTATTTAATAACTCCACTTCCGCTTTAACGCGATTTAGCGTTTCCAGAACATTAGCGCCGTTTGCTCGATTAATACGCATAGAAAATGCTGGATTACCGTTTTGAACCGCCATGCCTTGTCTGTCTTGTGAGCGTACCTCAACGGTTGCAATATCACTTAAACGAATATTTCGTCCACCGCGAGACTCAAGCATTAATTGTGATAAGTCATCAACACTGTATTTACCGCTATAACGTAAAGTGTATTGGCGACGACCAACATCGATAAAGCCACCAGAGACATCATCACTGGCCGAGACCATTGAAATTAATCTTGGGATTTCAATGCCATATTCAGCCGCTTTGATAGGATCGTAACGAATTTGTAGCTCTTCTCTATTACGTTCTGAAAAAGTTTCAACACTGGCAACACCTTCAACCGCTTCAAGTCTTGGCCTAATAACATCGTTGGTGAAGTCCATATATTGACTAATATGTTGAGCATTTCCCGGCAATGCCTGCAAAAAGAAAAAGGTTAACGCAGGCGTATTACCACGACCACCGCCAAGCATTACCCTAGGAGGTCTGGCATCACGTGGTAGGTTAGCAACTCGAGTCATACGACTTATCACTTCAATAAGCGTTTGCTCCATATTGGTATCAACACCGAAAGATAAATTAATGTAAGCACCACCACGATTGGCAAAAGCATTCATCGATTCCAAACCAGGAATGCCCCTAAGGACTTGCTCTTGTGGTTCAATAATTTCAGATTCAACTTCTTTAGGCGACGCCGCACGCCAAGAGGTTTGAATGCCAATTTGCGGACGCTCAATATCAGGGAATAACTGTACAGGTAGTTTAAATAAGCTAAGCATGCCCACTAATAGTGTTAGGGCAATAACAACAGCAACAGCAGCAGGACTAGTTAAAGCGCTCTTGGTGAGTTTCATTGTGATTCCAATGTCGAGTTACATAAGTTAACAATCAAGATACAAGGACACACTAATAAAGAAAGTGGCCTTGCGGTTAATCGATACTTATTTACGACCAATGACCAAGAAGAAATTACTTGAAATCCATAGACATACTTAGACACATTTATCACATAAACGAAACATGTCGTGATAGAGATAAGGAACGCTTATAAGAGACGCTGATTATTAAAGAGTTGTACCTAAACTTTAAATCACGGTAAAGTATAATTCTCATCAAACCGCTAAGGTTTTTATCCTTAATGAAATTATTCATTATTAACTCAATCGTTACTGTTATTATCTTTCTTTCAGTCAATACCTTCGCTAGTAATAATGATGAAGACTTTATTAAGAACCTGAATAAATCAGCCTTTGAGCAATGTATATTTAATGAAATTAAATCTGCTGATAAAAGTAAAACCTTACGTCAGTTAGAAAAGCTTTGTGAAGATCAAGTTGCTCGTCAGATACTGAAAAATCAGGATGGGGAAATGATCGAACTCGGTGTTCTCTCAAACAGAGTGATCAGAGAAAAAAGAAGTGCTGCAGATCCCTACGTGATGACACCACATAAAATGAATTATATTTTGCCTGTATCTATCGTTGATGATATCAACCGAGAACCTTATCAAAATTTAGCCAATTGGAATGAAGGCCTAAAAGATGTAGAAGCAAAGTTTCAAGTGAGTTTAAAGATTCCTCTATTAACTGGAGATTTTTTAACAGCAGGCGATCAAATATATTTTGGTTTTACTCTGAAATCTTGGTGGCAAATATATTCAGAGGCTATTTCAAGACCGTTTAGAGAAACAAATTACCAGCCTGAATTCTTTTATTTTACACCGATAAAAATGCACCCATTCGGAGGAAACTCAGCCATCGTAGTTGGGCTAACACATCAATCAAATGGTCGCTCACAGCTTCTCTCAAGAAGCTGGAATAGAGTATTTGTCAATTACTTATATGAAAAACGAAATTTTGCACTGTCATTTAGACCCTGGTATCGAATACCCGAAGGAGATAAAGAGTCAACGTTATTTGAAGAAGGTGATGATAACCCTGATATTTTAGACTATATGGGTCACTTTGAATTAAGCATGGCCTACCAATATGATAAACACTTTGAACTATCTTTTAGAGGTCGCAATAACTTAGCTACACATAATGGATTTATCGAGTTTGGCGTTACCTTCCCTTTATGGGGTAAGCTAAAAGGCTACGCGCAAGTAAGCAGCGGCTATGGCGAAAGCTTAATTGACTATAATGTTAATCAAAAACGTTTCGGTATTGGTATTGCGCTAACCAATTTACTTTAAGAAGTTTGCTTAAATACATTTTTCCTGCGCTTGTTGATTAATAACGTTTAATTTATCGATAACCCTTAATTATTATTAAAGTATGTGCAATAGTTCAATAAACCGGCTTGTAGGGCACTAAAAGCTTCAGTATATTATGTTGAATAGCTCAACATAGGAGTCGCCCTAGCAAGTATGCTTTTTTTAACCGTGAATAATAAACGCTTTTCTTCTATCGCCATGACTGTATTGATTAGCGCTAGTTTTATAGTGCATAACTCTGCTCTTGCTACTAGTTATCAAGAAATCACCAAAATAGATAAACAGTGCCAAGCTTCTTCCAACGAATGCTTAAAAGTTATTGATGACGCCCTCAGCTCTTTAATCATAAATAGTAGACCTTGGGCTCACCTTAAATTACTGCAATTAGACGCATTATTTAACTTACAAAAATTTGATGCTTTAGCCCAAGAGCTAACACCATTAATAGCCAACGATAACTTACCGGTTAACTTTTCTGTGTACGTTTATATTTATCATGCAAAGTTATTACTTGGTAACCAAGAAAAAGACTTAGCACAGCAATATTTAGCTAAAGCGGTGAGTTTGCTAAATGAAATTAATGACAAATACCCTGAGCCTGTGCGGTTAATTGAAATAGCGAATGTACAAATTGTATTAAAAGATTACCAGCAAGCCAAAAAAACCTTACAGCAACTAGAGCTGAAGTTTAAAGATAGGTACCACCCTGTTTTCAAAAGAGAACTTTATGCAAACTTAGGTCACATTGCTTATTTTCAAGATGAAAAAGCATTACATATTCGTTATCGAGAAAAATCATTAGAGTGGGCCATTGAAGCTAACAATAATCAGCAAGTAGGCATCGCCTATAGTAATTTAGCCGTTGCTTTTCGAAAAGCGGGAAATTATCAGCTTTCAGAACAAAACTATAAACAAGCGGTTAAAATTTCACAGGTGGAGCAAGATGATATAAACGGCGCTATCAGTAATATCAGGCTGATAGAAGTAATTTTACTGCAAGGTAAGGATGAAGAAGCAAAAAAGCTATTTAATGCAATACCTTTATCTTCAGCCGTATTTGAAAAATCTGAATATTACAGCGAAATATATCAAGCATTAAAATTAACGCTGGAGTAAACATCACCAAACAATCGTACTTACGTGCAAATAAAAGCATAAGTATCTCACTTTAGTTGCTTGTTCTCTTCAATATGAAATCCGCAAGAATAACCTAGCTATAACACTTTCAAGACGTATTGCTTAGTTTTAAAGCTATTTAATGTAAAATTCACCGTACAAAACTAGTAAAAATGAATTTAAATTTAAACATATTGAATAAAGCAAATATTTACTATTGCTCATTGGAGAGTTATTTAATAATATGTTTGTGATAACAACAATTAAGGAACAATAATGAACAAAAGTGAATTAGTAGCAAAAATCGCTGAAGGCGCAGATATTTCAAAAGCTTCAGCTGGTCGTGCGTTAGATAGTTTAATTGAATCAGTTACTACTGAATTAGCTAATGGCGGTGAAGTTGCATTAGTAGGTTTTGGTACTTATAAAGTAAATGACCGTGCTGCTCGTACTGGTCGTAATCCTCAAACTGGCGCAGAAATTCAAATTGCTGCTGCTAAAGTACCAGCTTTCAAAGCCGGTAAAGCATTAAAAGACGCAGTTAACGCTTAGTCTTCTTTCGGTCACAAATGCCGCGTTAAAGTGTGCAATTGTGACCGATATTTCTCTCTCGCTACAATCCTCTCTTCTTTAGCTAAAAGCTTCCCTCATTGGCATAAAAGCGTTATCTCATCAGATTATTATTAGTCACTTTTTAAGTTAAATGATAACAGCAATCTAGATAATCATTTCATTCACTTGCTAAATTTCAAGCACTAGAAATATAAACGTAATACAGTCTCTGCCACACAAGCTAAACGCTTACTGTTTTCTACCTCAATACTTACCTCGTTAACTACCTCAATGCTTCGCTTCATCGGTACTAAATTAACCAACTTAATACTTGCTCTAACGCGTGTTCCCGCTTTTACCGGATAAGGAAAACGCACCTGATTTAAGCCAAAGTTAATCGCCATTTTAGCTTCAGGGTACGGATTATTATCTAAATCAACAGAATTAGTTAATTTAGGTATTAAAGACAAGGTTAAAAAACCATGCGCTATTGTGCCTTTAAACGGTGACTCTTTCGCGGCGCGAACCGGATCAGTATGTATCCACTGCTTATCGCCAGTAACTTCGGCAAATTGGTCAATACAGTCTTGCTCAACTTCATGCCATTCACCGACAAAAGTGACTGTGTCAATTTTTTCAAGCAGACTGTTATAAGTGTTCTCAGCTTCTGGGACTTGTATCAACACCTGCTCGGGTTTACTTTCTTCAGCATCTACAGGGTTAAATTGAGAGAACCATGGGTTGTTTAGGGTATTCCTAAAAGGCATGGTAATTTTGTTATTAAATAGCGTAGATAAGTTTTTAACTTTAGGAGAAAACTTAGCAATGAACTGATCATTTTGGTGTTGTAAATTTTTTCTTTTTTCTCTAATAAACTCAATAACCTTCATACAACATCCTTTTCAATATCTTAATCACTAAACGGTGTAGCTAATAATACTGCCACTATAACACGAGAACAGCACATTACTGACCTCTAGATAACCATGGCTGAATACTTGGGTAACTTTAGGGTAATAAAATTAACCCAAGTGAGCAATAATAGTTAGGTGTAACCTCAAGATTAAACCTAACTCGAGATAAATCAATCCTCTACGCGTACGCCCCATACATCATGTTCATCTGCATGGATGATTTGCACCCAAATTTGATCGCCTGGCTTGGCATCAAAATCATCAGACAAATAGACTTTACCATCAACTTCTGGTGCATCCATGTATGAACGACCTACAATACCAAGATCATTAACTTCATCTACTAGAATGAGATATTCTTGACCAATGCGTGCTTGAAGTTTATCGCTACTTATCTTAGCTTGTACTGCCATAAAACGCTGTAGACGCTCTTCCATCACTTCATCTGATACATGGTCAGGTAAAGCATTGGCGGTAGCACCTTCAACTGGAGAGTACTTAAAGCAACCTACTCGGTCTAATTGCGCTTCTTCTAAAAAGTCTAATAGTTCTTGGAATTCTTCTTCTGTTTCACCCGGGAAGCCAACAATAAAGGTTGAACGAATCACTAATTCAGGACAAATTTCACGCCAGTTTTTAATACGCTCTAACACACGGTCAGAGCTACCAGGTCGCTTCATCAGCTTTAAAATGCGCTTGTTGGCATGTTGAAAAGGAATATCTAAATACGGCAGAATTTTACCTTCCGCCATCAGTGGAATAATTTTATCAACGTGAGGATAAGGGTAAACATAATGCAAACGCACCCAAACACCCTGCTTACTTAGCTCTTCACAAAGTTGCTGCATATGCGTTTTAACTGGCATACCTTCGTAAAAGTCCAGCTTATGTTTAACATCAACACCGTACGCAGAAGTATCTTGAGAAATAACCAGTAATTCTTTAACGCCGGCATTTACCAAGCGTTTAGCTTCACCAATAACATCACCCACAGGACGAGAGTCTAAATCACCGCGCATAGAAGGAATAATGCAGAAAGTACAACGATGATTACAACCTTCTGAAATTTTTAAGTAAGCGTAATGTTTAGGGGTTAATTTAACGCCGTGATCAGGTACTAAATCAATCAGCGGATTATGGGCAGGTTTTGCAACATGCTCATGCACTTGCGATAACACCTCATCATAAGCATGTGGTCCGGTAACCCCTAAAACATTAGGATGAAGTTCAATGATTTCATCTTTTTTTGCACCTAAACATCCAGTCACTAAAACTTTACCGTTTTCAGCTAAGGCTTCGCCGATAGTGTCAAGAGACTCTTGAACTGCACTATCAATAAAGCCACAGGTATTTACAATCACCATTTCAGCATCGGCATATGAATTAGTAACATCGTAACCTTCAGTGCGAAGTTGCGTAAGAATACGCTCTGAATCTACTAAGTTCTTCGGACAACCGAGACTCACGAAACCCACCTTTGCAGCGTGATTTGAGTCATTAGTGGAAGCTACAGCTTCGTTATGTTGCTCTTCAATCATCTTACTTGAAATATCAAGCGTAGTTGTTTGGCTCTCATTTGAGTTACTACTTTTTTTAGGTGCTTGTGGGTCGAACTGTTCTACGGTCATAAGGCTCTCAACATACTCTTTACTTTGTAACTGGTGCTATTTCTACTATCTAATAAAGAGAAGAGCAGCGCCATAAGTGGTGGTTTAACTGCCTTTATTTATTACTTGGTATATTTACTAAGGCAATTGTTTAATGCGCGGGATTATACCTGTCTCTTATACACATCTCCGAGCCCACGAGACCGTACTAGATCT
>CAJXPG010000163.1 GCA_913057925.1 uncultured Colwellia sp.
GTCGGCAGCGTCAGATGTGTATAAGAGACAGCCTTATAACAGCGCGTTTATTTCTCTTAACCCAAACCTGATTTACCCTCATTTGCAATCACAATAGCCCTAATGCTAGGATTAGAAAATGATTAACAATAACAAACTTATGATTGTTTACACTTACAATACACTTGTAGTGAAAGTGAAAGGTGATGGATGAAATTAGGTGAAATATCGGTGTCGTACATTGAAATCATAGCCAAAACAATGGCTAAGTTTGATTGCGATGTAAAAGATGTTTTTGAGCTTTATAGAGTAACGCCGGCAGTGATAGCATCGCCTGATGCACGTATCAGTATTCCAAAACTTCTTCTATTAGGCCATGGCTGTATTCAGTTAACGAAAACCCCTTGGCTGGGTTTAGAAATGGGGCGGATGACCGAAGCAACTCACTTAGGCATGCCAGGGCTCATTGCGATGACAGCAAGTAATATGAAGCAAGTATGTCACAGCATTGCTCACTATGAGATCCTAAACAGCTTCAACGTTCGTGGACAGTCAAAGTTTTATATCGATCAAAAAGGCGGGACTCGTGATGGCATACTCGAGTTCTACTCGCTTAACCCTTATAACGAATATAATTTTTTTGTTGTTGATTCAGTACTATTAGGCTGGATGAATGTCATTGAAAAACTTGCGGGTTCAACAGATATTATTAACAGGGTTTGTTTTGAATTTCCTGCGCCGAGTTATGCCAATAAATATAGCGAATTTTTCAATTGCGAAGTGTTATTTAACCAACCCGCTAATCAATTGGTAATCAATGGTGAGTCACTTAAGCAGCCTTGCTTAACTTCCTGCCAATCACTCCATCTACAACTTAAGCGTAAAGCGGATAATGAGCTTGCCAGTGTGCAATTAGGTTTGAGTTTTACTGAAAAAGTTGCCCGTGTGATCACGCCTTTACTGAATGTTTCAACACCATCACTTGAGCAAGTGGCTGAGCAGTTAAACATTGCTCCTTGGACAATTAGACGAAATCTCATTAACGAAGGCAGTAGTTATCAAAAGGTACTTAATGATACGCGGTGCGATTTGGCAATCAGTTATGTCACTAGCACTACTTTGTCTGTTGGTGAAATAGCATACTTGTTAGGGTTTGGCTCATCAGCCGCATTTCAACATGCTTTTAAGCGCTGGACCGGACAAGCACCAGGAAGTTATAAAAGCTAAATTTTCAGTCAATGTAATGGGCACTAAGACACTATGAGATGATGGCATTCATTATCTGCTCATGCCAATGTTCTTCAGTATTTTTACAAATCTTTTCACAAATGATTTCAACACGGCTCTCATTACCTTGAGCTAATGTTATTTGTTCAAAGTTGTTAGCAACACTGTTATAGCCAAAGGTACCTTCTGAGGTAATAAACACCGCTTTAACTCTGATAACCTGTAAGTTGCTTAAAAAACTATGCAGCTTTTGTCGATTAAAGACTTTACTCGCTGAAAAACGCCAACCGACACTGTTAAATCCTTGCCCTTTATTTATCGCTTTTATATAGCCTTTTTCTGGTAGGGGCTTTGCCAGGTTTACTGATGCAGTTGGGTTGCTTAGCTGATGGTTATCTTGGTGGTGCTGATTACTGCCTAGCTGCGCATTATGTTCAGTCTCACCACTAAGTAATGCTAACGGTAATTTTCCGTGCTCGATAAAAACGATGTTATCAGGCTTATAAGCTTGAGCACGCAGGTAATTTAATAATTGCGCTTTGTCGCTAGGCTGATAAAGGTCAAGTTTACTACCAACAATAATATCAGCGACTTGTAGTTGCTGGTTAAACACTTCGTGGGCAGTATAACGTGGGTCTTTTAGGTTTCTCGCATCAACTAAAGTAATGTTTTTTTGTAGCTTCAATATAGGTTGATAATATTTATTCGATAAAACGGCTAGCACTTCTATTGGATGCCCCAAACCTGTGGGCTCTATCAATAGTCTATCCGGCTTCGCTTCCTTAAGAAGTTGGTTCAAGGCAATCTGCATTGGTACCCCCGACGCACAGCACATGCAACCACCTGGCACTTCTCGAATAAAAACGCCTTTGTCACTACCTACTTGGCCATTAAGTAAACTACCATCAACGCCTATTTCGCCAAATTCATTGACCAGCACAGCCCAACGTTCATCTGCTGGTTTTTGACGTAATAAGTGCAAAATAGCGGAGGTTTTCCCTGCTCCTAGAAACCCGGTAATGATGTTTGTCGGTACCGCTAATATTGTTTGATTTGTCATACTGCTAATTTAATCGATGCTATTGAAAGTAAATTTAGCTGTGAGCACCGTCACACTCACAACTTTCTTGTTGCTGACAAAGTTTATAGTTTTTAATATGCGCAAAAGCGATAAGTATGGCACCAATGAATGTCAGCAACTTTTCACCATACTCGCCAAGGATATCATGCCCGAGTATAAGTGTTAGCAATAACAGGCTCAGGCCTAACAAGCCAATGACCGCAACTGAGATTTTAGCATGCTTTTTGCACCCCAACGTTAGGGCAAAAATACTACTAGGCACAACACAAATCACCATCCATAAGTGAAAGCTTTCAGAGGTTAAACCTGATGCAATTAAGCTAGGTAGCACCGCAGCCATAATAGGAAATATAAGGCAGTGCGCTAAACAAAGGCTTGAAAGGCCGATAGCTACTTTGTCGATAAACTGGGTGTTTAAATTCATTGAGTAATCCTGGGTTTTTAGGCTGATATAGATTTTGTATATGATTGAGAGTTCTCGAGACAAGCATTGCAAATACAAGTAAATTCAATTTGTTGAGAGCAAAGTTGGTTTCCTGATTTCTTTATTTCGTCAAGCAAACCTTCATACACAGTGGTGTTTAACGGGGTTTCTTGAACTTGTTGGCATTGCTGACAAAACAACAGTTGCGTGGCGCCATGGTTTTCCATGTTATGAATCTGAGTACAGGCAATAAACTTATTGGCAGCATTGACCTTGTGAATTAAATCAAAGCTGACGAGGTAATCGAGTATTCGATATACCGACATGGCAGGGGGTTTGTGTTCAAATTGATCATTGAACAGCTCAATTAGCTCGTAAGCAGATATCGCTCTGTCTGCACCGAGCAAAATAGATAAAATCTGTCTACGCTTTTTGGTCAACTTACTGCCATTTCGTTGACAGTGTTCTTCGGCACTTTGTAGACTTTTTTCTATGTTGTTTATCTTCGTTAACCCTGGCTTTTTCATCATGAAGCTTTACTCTTAATCTATAAAGTCTAATGTTAATAACAGTCTACGGTCATTGCTGTTTAAGGCAGGGGAGCGATGCACTAACCCAGCACCCTCGTTGTCAAACCAGCCCTCACCTTTTAACAAGGCTACGTCACCCACAGAGAGTTGGTTAATGTGACTTTGTTGCTCAAATAAGCCTGACTCTTCATCAGGTAAGCCATTACTCCCAGCGCCTAACTTATCTCGGTCAACCACTTGATGATCTAGCCATTGGGTTGCAATGCCAGATAATGTGGTAACAAGCCTGCAAGGCACTTTGTCGACATGGAACTTAGGACACATAGAACGATCAAGCACCATCAACCTTAAGCCAACTCTCTTAAGTTCAAACAGAGTACAAAACATATCAACCAGCAGACTTACTTGCTGACAAAGTTCATCCTTGTGTTGAAAGTCAGCTAAACTCTCTGCCAGGTGAAAATAGCTTTCATCAGGGGTAACTGTCATCACCGCTTTGAAGTTTGCTTTATGCGCAATTAATGCATCAGCACTGTTAAGAAGACTCTTTGAGAGGTTTTGTTGCCAAATGGCAATATTGATATCTTCATTGTAGATTTCAGTAAAAACATCAGGATATTTTGATGAAATCGGCATTCTTTGTTTTTTAGGTGTATTCATAGTTATCACTAACGTGTTTAAATTGTAACTCTATATCTTTAATTGAATCGTTTACTAAACTATGTAGAACTTCTTACTCTTTTTAATCATGGGTTCTTAGTTTTTTTTTGTGATACTGTAACATCTTTGTTTTTGTTATAGTATCACAAATTGAGTGTTGTTATAAAAATGTAACTAGAACAGAGGGGAGGGGGCGTTGGAGCTGGCTGTTAATTGACTTTGCTGGCAGGTTGAATCATTTCTAGGGAAAATATAGCAAACTGGTTAATTTTTTTGGCAAGTGTTTTAAACAGGTTTTAAATAAATAATGAAGTTTGCTCCTTTACCTAGCTGGCTGATTACCTCTAATTTACCACCGTTACTTTCGATGATGTTTAGTGATATCGATAAACCTAAACCTGTTCCTTTACCGACTTGCTTGGTGGTATAGAAGGGCTCAAATATTCGTTCAATTATGTCAGGGGGAATACCGGTTCCGTTATCTGCTATTTCAATCTTAACCCAAATTTCATCATTAAGGTCGTCAAGACTACTGGTTATGATCAGCTTTCCTTTAGGTTCACAAGCATGCTTAGCATTGAGAAATAAATTCATTAATACTTGATGGATTTCACCGTTATCAAAAGCAACTAAAGGCACTTCAGCTAAATGAGTTTCAACCTCCATGGTATATTTCAATTCATTCCAAACAACCTTTAACGAGCTCTCAATACTTTCATTAATATTGCACCGCGTATTTTTCTCACTATTTTGATGAGTAACTTGTTTAAGGCTTGAAATAATATGTTCAATCTTTTTAAGGCCTTCTACTGTCGATGCAATTAATTCATCACCATCTTGGTTGATGTAATCAAGCTCATATTTTTCTCGAACCAGCTTATAATCTTCTAAGCAATGCACTTCACTGTCATCAGCTGCAGGGTGCTGAATAAAATAATCGAGTTTTTTAAAGGTTTCAAAATAGTTAGCTAAAAACTCCATATTGCAAAGAGCATAACTGAGTGGATTATTAATCTCATGAGCAACACCTGCGGCAAGTTGCCCTAATGACGACATTTTGTCTGATTGAATGAGCTTTTTTTGAGTAGAGGTTAGGTGCTGATGGGCTTCCTCAAGTTCAATACAGTGCTGGTAAAGCTCTCGAGTTTTTTGCTCAAGTAACCTTTCAGCTAACTCACGTGCCTTTTTTTCACGCTCGTAAGCTATTTTATAAGGGTTATCACTCATCAATTTTACCTTGAAATTGAATGATTAACTCACAATGATCTGCACCATCATGCATACAAACAGGATGATCAATTTGTATTTTCTCTGAGAATTTTTTCGCGGCCCCTCGAATCAAACCTGTCGCAACAAAACAGAGTTTTCTCTTTGAGGAATAGTGCATTTCTAAATCATTAGCATCAGGGCTAGGATATTTAAACGTTGGTAAGTAAGCGTCAGGGTAGACTCGTTTTACTTCTGAGTGAATTACAGTGTCTATAGCAAGCAGAAAGTCCTTTAAACTATTGATAGAGGAAAGATCTGTTGGACTATTTTGGTAAAGCTTTTCAAACATATGCTCGCCAAAAGCATCAAGTAGATCATTAATTGCGATACCTGATTGCTGTGATAGCAGCGTTACCATTTGTAATAATTCAGCATCATCATATTGTGCTCCTGCGGTATAAACACCACTTGAGTCAGGATTCGTTTGATTGAGCAGTTGGTTCCAGCATTCCATGCCCATCTTTTCTATAACCATATCTGAAAATGAAGTGAAAATAGTTCCTTGCATAATTAGCCTCAAATGTAGGTGGTAAAATTAAAGTTACCCGTTGAAGCAATTTAAAAATCAAAGGGCTATAGTAATTTTAGTCTAATTATCAATTTACATCGTAATAAATAGTCAATTTCTAAACTGCCCAATTTATCTCAGACTTGCAGGCGTATCTCCCGTCCATTTTTTAAAAGCGGCTCTAAAATTTGAAGGGTCGTTAAAGCCGATTGATGTAGCAATATCTTCAATGGTTAACCTAGTTTCAACAATTAGTTTTTTAGCCGCCTGGCATCGTAATTCTTTCACTATCTCTCTAAAGCTTGTGCCTTGATCGGATAATTTTCTTCTGAGTGTTCTTGGGGTCATATACAAATGATTAGAGAGATCTTCAGCACAGACTTCCTTGTGCATATTTGCAGCGACCCATTGATTAACCGTGATCAGTAATTCATTTTTATTAGCGATTGAATTAAGCACCAGATCGCATTGGTCTAATAATAGTGGCATGGCGAAGGGATTACTGCGTGGTGTTGGTGTTAATAGCCTATTATCCGCCAATACAAATTCATTGTGAGGGTTGTCATAACTTATGGGACATTGAAAGTGCTCTTCAAGTCGATGGTAGTGTTTAGGTCGTTTAAAGCTAAACCTTAATTTATCAAAATTAAAGTTTATATTATCAACACACTCTCTCACTAAAGAGAGCACAATGACACATTGCAGTTCAATATTAAATTCGACTATATCAGGGGAGTGTAGAAGATCTTTAAAGCGAAAATATGAATAGTCCCCTTGCTCATCAGTATGAAATGACATGCCGACAGTTTTGGTGACTAAGTTGTGGTAACTGACGGAAAACTCTAATGCCTGTTGTAGCCCTTTACAACTTAATAAAGTACAACCATATAAACCATAATCATTGGGCTTGATTGCATCACCAAGGAGTAAGCTAATACTAGGAATGTTTAACGATAAAACATTCTTATAAAACTGGACTATTTGCTCTTTTCCTATTTTAAATTCTCGATTATTTAACTCATGGGGCTTTATGTCAGTATCACTTAATAATGTCGTTAGACTAGTGCCTTGCTTGGTTAAAACATTGGCAATAAAGTTCAGTTTATGCGCGAACACTTTGCCAATCAGCGGTGAAGATGAATCATGTTTATTTGGCATTATTTTTCTTCTTATTTGGCCATAATCCATGAATTAAACCATCAAATAGACCGTTTTTCACCCAAATTTGACCGCTTTTCACCTTATTCTCACTATAACGCCAGTCTATATTGTAAGCGCAATAATAATAATTATAAGGGGTGTAAATATGAAAAATATGGCTGTAAAAAGACTTTTTACCTTAAGCGCCTGCGCTTTGGCAGTTACAACGGTAACCGCACAAGCACAAGTGAAAACGGAAACGAATATAGAAAAAAAAGAACCAGTAACATTAGAAGTTATTCAAGTTACTGCTCAAAAGCGAGCTGAAAATGCTCAAGAAACGCCAATTTCAATGAACGTACTTAGTGGTAGTGACTTAACAGAAAAAAGTATTGAAAAAATTGACGATTTGCAATATTACGTACCTAATTTGCATATGACTGAAACAGGCATCAGTACACAAATGTTTATCCGTGGTATCGGTACTGGTAACAATCAAGGCTTTGAGCAATCTGTTGGACAGTATATCGATGGTGTCCATTATGGTCGTCCACAATTACTTCGTATGCCATTTCTTGATATAGAAAGAATTGAAGTCCTTAAAGGGCCTCAATCAATCATGTTTGGTAAAAACTCCGTTGCTGGTGCTTTAAATTTATCTTCTGCTAAACCCACAGAAGATACTGAAGCGCACGTGGGCCTTCAATATCAACCAACTATTGGTGCTACTGAGTTAACGGCAATGCTATCGGGGAGTTTCACAGATACGTTATCAGCGCGTGTTGCCCTAAGGGACTACAGTGAAGATGGTTATATTGATAACTCATATAAGCAACGAGATGAAACACAGCGGGATGAAAGCGCTATGCGTGTGAGTCTCTTGTGGCAGCCCAATGATGATATGGATTTTTTATTAAAAGTAGAGCGTGATGAGTTTGAGGGCACAGGTAGACAAATTGAAGTCATTCAAGATGATCCTGCATTAGCCGGGGCGCCAATTCCAGGCGCTAACTACGCACAAATATTGACAATGTTAGGGCACCCTAATGCTATCACTGAAAGTGAATTAAACTACCAACGTCAAGCGGATGCTGAGGAGAGCAATACCAACACTTTAAATAATGCAACGTTAACCGCTAATTTTCAATTAGGTGATTATACCCTAACCTCAGTGTCAGGTTTTGTGTCTTACGATTTCGTTGAAACCTGTGATTGTGATTACACTGCCGCACCTGTATTTTCTGTGTTCATTGATGAAGAGTATGAGCAATTTAGTCAAGAAGTACGTTTAGTATCGCCAGTAGGAGAGAAATTCGACTGGTTAGGTGGATTGTTTTATCAAACCAGTGAACTAGGTTTTGATGATGATATCAAAATTCCAGAAAATAGTATTTTAGGCCTAGTTTCAGGAGGCGCGTTAGCGCAACTTAATGGTCAGGGGGCAGGTCGTAATTATCAGCTCGATACTGATATGTGGTCAGTGTTTTTTCAAGGTCGATATCATTTTACAGACGCACTTACCTTAACATTAGGTGGTAGATATAGCAGTGAAACTAAAACCTCTTCGAGGGTTATGAATGTTACTGACTTAACGACAGGCAATATTACTGAAAATCCAGTATCACCTATCTTATTTGATACGGTATTTGGTATTCAAAACGAACAAAGCCCGTTATCTCCTCAAGGTCATAACTTGGCAGGAGAGCGTGATGAAAGCTCTTTTACTCCACTTATCAATGTAAGCTATAAAATTGACCAAGATATTATGTTGTATGCCTCTGCGACCACAGGTTTTAAAGCTGGAGGTTTTGATGCAAGAGCTAATAATATTAATTCATGGGAATTTGAAGAAGAAGAAGCGACGGCCTATGAGATGGGGATTAAATCGTTATTGGTTGACGATACGCTTGAAGTAAATTTATCGTTTTATCGTACTGAGTACGACAACCTTCAAGTGAGTCAGTTTGATGGTGTGTTAGGTTTTAATGTCGGTAACGCTGAAGAAACGCTAGTACAGGGCGTTGAAGTGGAGGGACGCTGGATCATCATGGATGGACTGTCTATGCAGTATGGCTTAGCTTATTTAGATCATGAATATATAGACTTTACTAATGGTAATTGCCACAGTCGACAAATCCCTGATGGCGATATGGGCGCAGATGGCAACCAACTTTGTGACTACACTGGAAAATCAGGACAATATACGCCTAAATTTACCGGAAGCTTGGGTTTTGATTATTTTACCGATATCGAATTTTTAGGTTTTGAATACTTCAGAACAACGTTAGGCTTTTATCATTCAGCTGAGCAAAATGTTGATGTAAATTTAAACCCGCTTTATAACATTGATAGTTATACAAAAGTTGATATGCGTATTGCCCTGGAAAGTGAAAACTGGAATGTGGCCTTGTTTGGTAAAAATATGACCAATGAAGAAGTCTTAACGTATGTGGGGAATAACCCTTTATCTGGTAGTACGTTCGGCACTGATACCTTCTACGGCTTTGTTGACCGACCTGCGGTATATGGTATTCAAGTAGATTACAATTTTTAATTTAAAATAGTAAATAGGTAAATTGGGGTCAGAGTAAGATTAATTTTTAATTTACTCTGACCCCAATTTCTTTTACTCTT
>CAJXPG010000164.1 GCA_913057925.1 uncultured Colwellia sp.
CGAGATCTAGTACGGTCTCGTGGGCTCGGAGATGTGTATAAGAGACAGACCAATAGCCTTAAAGGTGAAGTTTTAAGAAAAGGTATTAGTGAGCAGTCTGATAATAAAGAAATTACACAAAAAGACGTTAATGAATTACTCGACAATTGGCTGGATTTTTTTGAACAACAACTAAAAGTTATCTATGGCTAAGTTTAATTATTCTCGCCTAAAGCAAAAAGGGTAGCCAATTGGGCTACCCTTTTTAAGCTTTAAATTAGCTAGCAATATTAGTTACTTTTGCTCTTCACAATTTTCACCATGACAAGTATTAAGGTTTGCTAACTCAGCTCTGTCTTTTGCGAGTACTTGTTGTAAGTCTTCTTTACGTTGTTTTACTGCTACGCCATAACTATCATCGTCACCCCAAAGATCCGCTAGCAATTTCATTGACTCATGATCATGATCTGAAAATAATTTACCTGCGCGATGAGCAATTTTTTCATCGTTGCCCAATAACTTTAATGCTTCAATACCTAAGTTTAACGCTGAATCAAAAGACTCTCGTTTAAAAGCCGTAATGCCAATACTCATTAATTGATACGCATGACGTCTGTCTCTTGCGCGCGCAACAATCTTCAAATTTGGAAAATGTTTTTGAGCCAATTGCGCTAATTCAATAATTTTATCAGCATCGTCAATGGCAATAACTAACAGTTGGGCTTCATCTGCTCCAGCAGCTTCTAACAAATCTTGTCTTGAAGCATCACCATAATAAACCTTATTACCAAAGCGTTTTAGCAATTCTATTTGACTAGGGCTATGATCCAAAATCGATAAATGATAACCCTGTGCTGACAATAACCGTCCAATTATCTGACCAAAGCGCCCATAGCCGGCAATAATAACTTGTGTTGTTGGCTCTATTTCATCTGTTGGTTCATAGCTATTATCAGCGAGTGATTTTTTATCAATTACCTTGTCGTAGAATATAAGTAGTAAAGGCGCCAACAACATCGACATTGCTACAACCAATGTTGTGAATTTAGTTTGTGTGTCATCTAGTATTTGCAATGATGAGGTTAGTGACAATAAAACAAAAGCAAATTCACCACCTTGCGCCAAAGCTAAAGCAAATAAATACTTTTGCTTTCCAGGTAATTTAAATAACGTTGCTAATAGATAAAGAACAAACGCTTTTATCGCAATTAAGCCGATAACCAAAAACAATATATTGTTGAACTGTTCAGCAAATAATTCAAAATCAATCGAGGCGCCAACAGTAATAAAAAACAAACCAAGCAATAAACCTTTGAACGGTTCAATATCAGCTTCTAGTTCATGTCTAAAATCACTTTCAGCTAATACAACTCCTGCTAAAAAGGTACCTAATGCTGGAGACAAGCCTATTTTCTGCATTAACACTGCAATAGTTATCACTAAAAACAACGCAAAAACGGTGAACAACTCACGTAATCGCGTATTGGCGATATATCTAAATACCGGTGCTGAAACGTATTTACCAGCCAAAATAATTACAGCAATTACCGTAACAGATATTAATACCTGAACATAAACAGGGAAATGCTCGATTAAATTACCATGGCTTTGATCATTTGCAACGGCAGATAAATCCGCAAAAGCGAGCAAAGGTAATAGCGCTAAAATAGGAATTACAGCGATATCTTGAAACAATAAAACTGAAAACGAACTTTGCCCCGCTTCTTGCTTAATCCAGCCTTTTTCCGTCAACGTTTGTAAAACAATGGCTGTAGATGAAAGTGCTAACATCAATCCTATCGCCATGGCGGTTTGCCAACGTAATTCCAAAATATAAAAACACGCAGCAAATAAAATCAAGGTTGAAAGGGTGACTTGCAGTCCACCTAAACCAATAATCGAATGTCTAAGTTTCCATAAACGTGAAGGATGTAGCTCTAAACCGACTAAAAACAGCATCATCACCACACCAAACTCGGCAAAATGCATAGTATCTGTTTGGTCTCCAACTAAACCAAATAAAAACGGCCCAATTAAAATTCCAGCTAATAGATAACCCAATACAGAGCCAAGTCCTAGTCGTTTTGCAATTGGCACTGCAACTATGGCAGCAGCGAGATAAATTAAGGCACTTTCTAGCATAATGTTCCTAGTTTTTATTATTTATTTGGTTTTATTGAGGGTGCTAACAAATAGTTAATCAGTTAACACCCTCAGTATAGTGCGTTTATTAGCCAAAATAAGCTAATCAACTTTACGACGTTTACCACTTTCTGCACGTTTTTTGTTTTCACTTTGCACATAAACGGTATCCGTAGTTGCCATACTGGCATGACCAAGATCCTCAGAAATATCTTTAAGAGGGCGCCCACGTTCAATTTCCATACTGGCACCGGTATGCCTTAACCAGTGAGCGGAGGCTTCTTTTAATTTTAGTGCTTTATTTGCACCTTCAGAAATACGCATATTATCATGAGCTTGATCAAAAACACTCTGCACAATGCGCCTTAAGTGTCTTGAAGTCATACCGCCTTGACCACGTACTTTTTCTACCAGTACAGAGTTTTCATTGCTAGCCGGCAGACCGAGTAATCCGCGAGATGCTCGATAACGTTCTAAAAACGGTAAAAAGTCGATTGGTACGGTAATATCACGAATTTTACGGCTTTTTCCAAAGATTTTTAACCACCAGTTTTCATCTTCATCTTGCCAAAAATGGCCCATCGTAGGTGACCAAGTTGGTCGCTCTGATAATTCTGAAATCCTTAAAAACAACGTTTTTAAGGCTGCTATAACAAATAAGTTGCGCTCAAACATCGGATTTTCATCAGCCATTTCTACAGCGGTGTCTAATACATATTGCCATTGATTAGCAGTTAAGCGTTTGATTTCTTTAACTTGTGAATCAATAATAAAGTGACGGCAATCTTTCTTAGCTATCTGTGCTGGGTTACCAATGCAAAAATCTTCCGCCATTAAGTAATTATAAAAGACGATCAGTGCGGTAAACATTGACGACAAAGTTTGTTGTGATGGACGGTATTTTTTCTTATCTATTTCAAATTGAGATTTTAAGCTTTTAGGTGCTTGGATTTTAAATGGAAACCAATGTTCATTAGCAGCCGAGTAACCATTAGTAATTTTAAAACGTTCTTGATTTGATGTGCCAATCCAAGTGATTGGCGGTTGCCAGCAAAAGTCAGCGTATTCTAGTAAGTCAGATTTCCGTAATTGATCAATCGGTTTTTGTTTTTCAATAAATGACCATAAAAGAAATCGTTCAACATCATTTCTAAATCTCTCATAAGTATGGCTAGATTTATTTCTACCAATATACGTTAGAAATTCTTTTCCCCAATTAAACTGTTCAAGCCACCAGGGTTCATTTGCAGAAAAGATTTTATCTAATTCTGGATAGTCATCAAAATCAAATTCACACAAATCAATATATGGTGGATACAAAGGAACTGGTTTGTTTAAAGCTTTATTTATCGTTTTAGTTGATGACATTTATTAACTACCGAGATTTAAATTTTGAGTATCAATACTGGAATAAAGCCAGTTTAATACACTATATAGACTATGTCCAATACTGAAGAGTATCGGACATAGTAAGTGTTGTTTATTAGAGGGTGGTTATCCCTATCGTTTTTTTATCTCTTTAAAACATTAGATTAACTTTAGTTTTACTGGGATTTATCGTTTTAGTCTTTTAGTCTTTTAGTCTTTTAGTCTTTTAGTCTTTTAGATTATGAAACTATATCTATTTTCCATTAACAACTATATCTACTTTAGTGACGCTACGTGGCTGAAATTTATTTTTTGACTATTCCATTGGTAAAATCTACCTATCATCACAGTGCTATGTTTTTTTCTTAACACTGTATTTTTGGAATGTCTCGCCACTGGCTGGTATATTGAGGACTCAGAAATCCTCTACTCATTTGCCATTTTTCATTATGTCCTTCACTGGCAACTTTTAGTGTACCGTCACCATAGCGATAATTAATCTTGTCTAAACATTGCATCAACTTAGGGTTATCTTGCGTTGGCATAAATAAGTCAGGTTGAATAAACGCGTCATTCTCCAATTCTATTGCGCCAACACCGCACCGGTAAAACCTAACTCCTTGGCTAAATATTGAATGAAGTACACAATCAACAGCATTAGCTAAATCGCAAGTACTATTCGTTGCCACAGTAAACGGATATATAATGGCTTGTTTATAATATAAATTATCGTGTGGTGAGCTTGAAGCAAATATCATCAGTTTTTTTACTCGTGATGATTGTCTTCTTATTTTTCTCGCAACAATAGATGCATGTGTTACCAGTGCAAAGCGTAAGATTGTTATGTCAGTAATGCGTTGGCCGAAGCTTCGTGTTGAGAAAACTTCTTTTTTAGGAGAACGCACACTGTCCCATGATAAGCAGCTAACGCCATTGAGTTCATTGACTGTTCTTTCAGTGACAACACTGAACTGTTTTCTAATGTTTTTTGGCGATTCATTGGCAAGTTGTGTGGCAGTATTTATTCCTTGCTGCTTTAAACGTTGAGATATTTTACCGCCTATTCCCCAAACATCGCTAACACTCATTCTGTTTAATACCGCCAGACGATTGTTTTTATTATTAATTACCGCAACGCCATTATAACCTGATAGCTTTTTGGCTGCATGATTGGCGGCTTTTGATAAGGTTGAAGTGACACCAAAACCAACACCTACTGGCAAGCGCGTTTCTTTCCATACCGCCTTTCTAATTTGATGTCCGTATTCATGCCAATCTTTCACATAGCTTTGATAATTATCAAAAAAAAGAAAGGATTCATCAATAGAATAGATATATTGATTATCACAAAATCGACCGATGACATTCATCATACGATCACTTAAATCCGCATAAAGCTCATAATTAGACGATCTGACAACCACGTTATGTTTATCTAAAAAAGATTTAATCTGGAAATATGGTTTAAACTTGGGAATGCCAAGGCGCCTAGCTATTGGGCAAACGGCACAAATACAACCATCATTATTGGTAAGTACTACGACCGGTTTATTTCGTATTGAAGGATCAAACACTTTTTCTGCACTGGCATAAAATGATACCGCATCAACTAAGCCAAACATGCAATGAGCTCTGGGGATTTATGGTGTAAACGAATTGAGCGAGTCACAACCCCTTCCACTGAAAACTCATCTTCAAGCGTTATAGCTACCGGCGCAAAACCCGGTGATGCCGATAATAACCTAGCCTGGGTTTTGTCGATTAATTTGCAGACAAAACAACCATTAAAGTTTGCCACAATGACATCACCATTTTTAGCGGTTAATGCTCTATCGACAATTAAGATATCACCATCAAATATTCCTATACCACTCATAGACTGACCTGAAGCTTGGCCGATAAAAGTTGCATTGGGATGTTTTATGATTAACTGATCAAGGGATAACCCGAGTTCTTTGTATTCTGCTGCTGGAGATTCGAAACCAGAAATCCCTGCTTCAGCATATATCGGAATAACTTTCATATAAAAACCACACTATACTGTATATCTGTACAGTATAGTGTGGTTTGCTACATTTATAAAGTAAAACTGAGGGTAATGTTCTTTAAATTAACGCAAAAAACCTTGCTCATACTGAAGTGGTTAAATAATATTGGCTACTTCATAAAGGTTATTTTTACTATTTTGCTGACTCAAAGGTGCTCTTTCACATACAAAGCCCCTTGCCTCACCTCATTGTAAAACCACGGAACTTCACAATTTGGCGTAGATGAAAGCGTCAATACTTCCGCTTGCGTCTTTTTAAGTAACCCCACCCAATTATTCTCCGGTAAGTTAGCCATTGCCACAAGCCTATTTATTTCATCTTCAGTAAAGGCTGTTCCTCTGTGATGAAGACGGATAATAGGAGATACTTTTAAGCCAAAGACACAATAAAGTATCTGCAAACCACCTGTTGGGTCACGATCCTTCATTGTCAGGTTAAAAGAATCGTTACTTACTGTCATCAGTGTAAGATCTATTCCGTAAGATCCCCTGTTATCTTCTTGGGGATTACCAAGACCAAGCGCTAAAGTGACATTGGTTATAGACCAATGAGCGCCACTGCTTACCGTACTAGTTCGATTCGCTTGTATCCAAGTTAGCACTGTTTCAGAGTTTAGTTGAGAAGCTTGTGCATTAGCAGGGTTTCCACCTTGGGCAAATACGTCAACAGCGCCAACAAAATTGTTTTCAACAATTTCAAAAAATGTTTCAAACCTTTCAGTGCGGCTAAGATGAGCAAGGGCTACGATGGGATCACCTCTAGTATTTTTTCCTTCTACTACAACGATAATGCATGAAGTCGCACTATCAGAATATAGATATTTCTCAGGATTACCTACAGTAGGTTCATTAAGGTTTGCGATGTAAAAGTTATCCTGATCAACATAATAAAACCCATCAGGTACAGCTAAATTACTTTGCTTGTTATGTAAGTTAAACTTCATTTTATTCTCCCTCTATTATGACTGTGCTATAAATTAGACATGCCGTAAATAACACTTATTGTTTGATTATTTCGGTAATCATACACATAGAGATAAGGTTCATTATTAGCACCAGCTTCGAGAATCAGCTTTGTTGTTACATTAGAAGATACGTAGCCAGAAGCATAAGCTGGTGTATTGGCATTATCGTAAAACACAAGATTCCCGTCACTTTGCATAACCATATTTCCTGGCATATTGTAATTACTCGGTGGGTTTTGGGGATTGTTTAAACTAGATAAAGCTGACCACAAGATTGTTGTAGTAACTTTCCCCGATGCTGGATCGGTGTAGATAGTTTGCAGTACAGGGCCAAGTGTAGGATCGTTAAGGAATAAAGCCGAAGTATTCGTTGTTACATCATGTAATGCAGATATAGATTCTCCTGGTGAAAGAAATACAGCTCCCCTAGAGTCGAGGAAGAATATATCCATAAGCTCACCCCGAAGATCAGTCTGCATTAGGTCGCCAATTATTGTAGCATCCCAGTTGTAAGCTGAACCGTCTGTTGGGGTGTAATCACTCAAGGCCTTTAACCAGTTAAGTTTTGCAAGTGTTGCAATAGCTGTCATGTCATAAGCGCCACGTGCTCCTACGTTACTTAACCACGATCCCGAAGCATATGCTGTAGCATTAACAGTGCCACGGATTACTTGGGTACAGTCCATGAGTACTACAGGATTAGCCTGAGTGGTAGCATTTAGCAGCGCATTGTATGTCCCGCCATATGTTGGATTATCTGGATCACCTGAAGGAAAGTTACCTTCACCATAACTCTCAAGAATTAAGCCGTCTAACCCTGCGGCGACAAGAGAATTTATTTCGTTGGCTATTTGCCCTTTGCCTATTTGGCTTGCAGAAGTGCCTGTACCATTACTATAAGGTGCAGGGTAAGAGAGAAATGGTTTGACCTTAACCATGTTATCACCGTAGGTTAAGTTGGCCGAAATATGTGCTAACTGTGCATTAAGTTCCGAAAGGACTGATGCAGAATTTAAAGAGACTGTAGGATTCACAGGAAGTGGTAGTATTCTTTTTGTATAAAGATCGAACTCTACTCCATACTCACCCATTGATGGATAGTTGGGGGTTGAGAAAGCGTCAAATTCACTCGCATTAGTCTTAACAGCACGGTTTCCTCTGTAGAGCTGAGCATCAAAATAAAGACACGCCTCTGTGATGCCAGAATAGCATGCCTCAACAGATCCACATATATTTTGAAGAGCGTCGGTGTTGTATAAAAGAGTAAGAGGGTCTGTTGATATATCCTGATAAAACAATGGTAACTGCGAGCCTGTAACAATCACTGGTCTATCAAGTACTGCATTGGGATTACCGTATTTATCAAGCCCTGTAAGCAGGAATGATAATGCGGAAGCCGTCCATGCCATTGAATCGGTGCCATGAAGTACAAGGAAGGCATCGCATGGTGTATTACCTAAAGTGTTATTGGGGTAATAATCAAGAATTTTTTGAGCTACCTGACACCAATCTGAAGGCTGTAAGTTAGTACTGTCAAGGGTCGAACCATCGGGGTTAAACTCTATATAAGTGAAGCTACAATCTTCGTGTTGTGATTTTAAAATAGGTAAAACAACATCAGTGATGCCCGTTGTAAATGCGGAGTTATCTAGAGGTGTTAAGGGGTTTTGTGTACATCCTATTGTGCCGCCGGTATAAATTAAGCCTATTTGCATGATGACCTCGTGATTTTTTAAGTTTAAAAAGTTACTTTAGCGAATATGTCAGTAATGATTTGCTTGTTGAATGGGTAGTAAGAGGTGCAAAAATTCAACACCTCTTTATGCAGAACAACAGAAATGTTCTGCACTTTTCATTAACCAGTGAAATAAAGTTAAATAATGCTAATGCCTGAAGCAGGTACAAACATATAGGCAAAAAACTCATAGCTCACGACTACATCAGCATCGCTGCCTTTTATCATAGGGCCTTGGTTTACAGTCCAGTTAGCGACTTTAGGCCCACCAATTGGCGGTGTTTTAGTGCCAGTAAATATTGGACCAACAATAGAGTTACCGGCAAAATCAAAGTCTGTTACTTGATCGCCGCCATCTTTTTGTGACCATTTCAACGTGTCGATATCATCCATTCTTGCCCAGTGATAGTCGCCTGGCCAGCTAACAGAAGCATCAGGTGTTGAAATCATTAACGCCACTATATGCCCTTTCATCTCCTCCGCCTGTTTTTGAATATCTTCTTTGGTGAAGTCAGAGTTGCCTAAATATATTAGTCCATCCGAAACAGCACCATCAACGACATCTTGTCCTGTCCATCCTTTTTGTAATGGCTTACCTGTCATTCGCCCAGGTTGTGCAAAAGAATTGGTAGCAACATTTGTTGAATAGTTATAACAATTGTTATTTACCTGAAACTTGTATGACATAAAATTGCCGTTACAATTTCCTGAAGGATTATACTCTGTTGACTCACCTACTACCGTTGGTGAATATTGAGGAACAGGGTCTCCTACAGGTACTTTGACATAAGTTGGGGCTAATACTTGGCTTGCATCAGTTGTTATTGCTTGCCTTGCATGTAAGCTTGGTGAGTGAATGGCATCATCTTCATTAAATGTGCCACTAAGTTTATATTTCCGTGTTAACTCTACCATTGTATTCATCCTTTTTATTGGTTTACGCTTTAGAAATGTTGTTTTGACCAGAATACATTTACTATGATTTTTACTTCCTCTGATCATGGGAAGTAGTGTCTATATCAATCTAATGAACCAAATGTATCGATGATAGATTCAGCTGCAGAGACTCCCTTCCTTTATGGAGTGTGTATTTCTTTGCCATTCAATATAGTAAAGTATTTTTTAAAAAACATTACACGGCATTACACGATGAAAGAGAAAATTTCCTCATTCATGTAACCATTT
>CAJXPG010000165.1 GCA_913057925.1 uncultured Colwellia sp.
CTGAGATGTCTGTTAATTCACTTCTCGCACAAGTAATAAATAATGACATATATAGTGATGATTTTGCTCTTCAAAAAGCCCTAATGGATAAGAACATTGTTGATAAGTCAGATAGTGAAATTATCTGCGGTGCTATAAATAGTGATTGTGATATAAAATCAATTTATGAATACAGTAGCGCTAGCTTAAATAAAGCCATTAAACAGGAGAACAATATCAAGTTAATAGATATTCGTGAGTCACATGAATATGCATTACAGCACGATGAAATGATTGCTGAGAACGTGCCATTAACAAGTTTGGTGCACTTCATTCAAAAGCAGCTAAACAACAAAAAAGAACGGTTTGTTTTAGTTTGCCGCAGTGGTAGCCGCTCGTATTTTGCTGCACAGGCTTTATCTCGCTTAGGCTTTAATAATGTTGGTCATCTAAAAGGCGGTTACGCCTTGCATCAAGACTTATAAAAACCGAATAAGAAATATTCGTTCGCAGGGAAGTTAAAGAGAATAAAGAGGCAATATTTGCCTCTTTATCATTTAGCTTATCCTTGAGACATTTTCTGCAATAATTGTAACCTTTGCTGTTCCTGAGCTGAGGGTTGATAAGAAACATCACTTAAACTCGATACCGCGAAATCTTTTATTTCATATTTTTTTATTGAACTATTGCCATATTGCGTTGGTTTTCCTGGTGCTGGTGACATTAGTTCTATCGAAAAAGTAGCAAGGTGAAACGGAGGTTGCTTACCTTGTAATACTGACTGGTGCGCCTTTAACTCTATTTCATTACTACCTTTGCGCAGTTTCTTCTTAGTGACCAAGTGTGCTATCGGCTGATGATTAGCATCAAATAAGTTTGCCCTGACTCGATAAAGTCCCTGCTTTTTTGTCGTTAATTGAGCTGGCACTATCATATCGGCATCTCGCGTAAATGCTGAATCAAAGCCTTCTAAGGTAGCAATTGGATCAATATATTTGAGCGCTAAAGCCATGGTAATGGTTTTATTGTTAACATTTGCTCGCACTGTCGCATGTAATTGCCTAGGCAGATCTCGATCTCCATTTAATTGCACATGCCAGCTGTTATCCTCTTGCTCGAATCTGTTACTTACCAATACCTCGCCAGAGTTAGTATCAATGAGCTGAAGTTCTGCGTTAACAATATTATCACCTTGAAGCGTAGCTAAAATAGGCTCTGGATAGGTATATCGAAATTTTGATAATGCTGCCGTAATCTCGTTGCCTTCATTGTCAACCGGTATTGATTGTGGATTAAAATAGTTAGGCTGCAACCGATCAAAATCAACGTCGGTTAATGGCTGAGAATACGGTGGATAATTTAACTCCGCTGCATATACTTTAGCAACCAGTGCCGCAGAGTTATTAGAAGAAATAGTTTCAGATACTGCCGAAACATGGTTGTCAGTCACTTCAACTTTTTCTAGCTGAGAAATGGTCTGCTCTGACGTTTTCTTTACAGTAACTTGTATCGTCTTTTGTGGTTTTTCCACTGGTATTGAAGGCCAAAAAATCCACACTGCGCACGCTGAAAACAGCATCAAGGCAATACGCTTTAAATATTGTTGATATTTCATAACTCATCTACTTTCCTGTTTTGTTGCAGTTAACCTTTACTTTTATCCTTAAGGTTAACTGCCTATTTTTAATGATTAGTTAGGAATTGCGTCGTATATAAGTGAAGACATACTGTCGTTGTTCGAGTTTTGAACATAGAGGTAATTACTTTTCCATAACCACCACCCTGAAGTTTGCGTGTAAGTGTTAAACTTAATAACTTCGCCAGTTAACAAGCTCTTGCTATTACTTGCCGCAGTAACTTTACCTTCATGCTTGGTTTCCAGTAACGAGCCATGACTGTAATCTTCTCCCATTAACATAGGGTAATGGTATGGCATGAAACCAGATACAGCATTGTTTTGATATGAAATTTTACCATTAAAGTCTACTTGGGCACTGCAGCTACCAAAACTTGCTTGGCGATTACCGCCGCATGAGGAATGCGAACCGACAACACCATCATCATGCCCTTTAATAAATGGACTAGTGACCCCTAAGTATTCACTGGCATCACCAACAAAGCGCAAGCGAGGAATCCTCGCATCAGGTAGTGGTGATATTTGCCTAGCATTGTTCACTTTTAAATCATGAAGGACGCCCATTTCATCTGTTAGCTGTCCACCTAACCAAGCCTCTAAAGCTGCTTCAATAATAAAAGTCCAAGTTTCAGTGCCTTGAGCAACACTGACCGCTAAGTCAGCAAGCTCACTGCCACCCCCTGCCCCAGCAATATCAAATGTAGCAACAATATTTAACGGTGATAGGCCTGCATTTTCTAACCATGTCTCTTGATTATCGATAATGTAACGAGCCACTAAATCACCGGTTGAGTGAGTTACAAAAATGCAACCTGGAGAACAAAAGTTACTTTCTGAAAATTCTTTTAACTTTGGCCATACATAGTCTGTTGCGATTTTACCTTCTATTCGTTCATATGAAGGCCAATCAATACGAGCGTCGCTAAGGCTATCCCAATAACCCGACCAGTAGTTTTGGCCACTTTCACTGACGTCACCATCAGATATTAATTGCTGTGGCTGAAAGCCATGAATGAGCACGATTTTATATTCTTTACTGTATGTCGCCGTTGAACAGAGCATTAGGCACAGAGCTACAAAAGCAGCTGAGATTTTGATTGTATTCATATTATCCCCATTAATTTTATAATTATTTTTATTACGTCATCTTTTTATTATTACGTTTAACTGATCGGACGTTAGACCAGTTAAAAACAATAGAGTGCTGGCTAATTTTTATCCATCCACACGGTATTTATATGATGAATAATGAAAATAAAAGGGGTTAATACTGAGAGCTAAAGGCTATTTATGGCAATTAAACACAAATTCTGTTTAACGTGGACAATATCCCTACAACATTAAAAAATCAGCGATATCAGAAGAAAGTAATGCCACTAATATATAAACTTCGATGTTTTAACTGAAATATTACTGAAAGTGCTTCACCTAATTAGCATCATATTAAGGGTAATAGACTCTAACTAGTTTAATGTGAAAAAACCCAAAACAAGTTGCCTTGTACTGGGTTTTACTTGCTATATACTCGCTATATATTGTAAACGAGTTTACTTGCCATTATGGGTTATACGTTACATCTAAGCTAACACCGCTAGCTGCTGAGTAACCGTAAACACCGATATGCCATGTATCCGCTGTCGGGTTAGTAAATGAACAGCTTTCATTGTTACCACTTTTATATGGACGACAATCATAGGTAGACGATGTTGGTTGCGCGCCACGTCTAATATACATATCCGCATCGCCAGTGCCGCCACTCATGTTAAAATCAAGCGTCGACATGCCTGCTGGAACATCAATGGTGTAGTAAGTCCATGCACGACGGGCAACACTGATATCTGTTACCGAAGCACTTCCACCCGTTGCGCCACCACCTGTAGTAGGTTCAGTAAAGCTACCTGTTAAGCTAACACCACTAAAAGTAGAGTAAGCAACGACTTTAACAAAGTATGTTCCTTCTTGTGCTGTTGCAATTGGACAACTTTCACTGTTACCACCTTTATACGGGCGACAGTCATAGCTAGTACTTGTTGGCGCTGAGCCAAACTTAACATAAAGATCTGCATCACCGGTACCGCCAGCCATGTCAAAGTTTAACTCGGTAGCACCTGCAGGTACTGCCATAGTAAAGCTAAGTTCAGTGCTTGAACCAAGGTTAGTTTTAGCTACACCGTTTTCAAGAACATCGTCAGTTGTCGGTGGTGTTGGCGGCTCAGTAGTACCACCACCACAGCTAGAAGCTAACGCATCAGATGCCGCTTTTGCTTGCACTAAACCAAAACCTGTTTTGTCATCACGACCGGCAACATCTATATCTACGGCAGTATTTTTTAAGGCTGCACGTACTTCATCAGCGGTACAATTAATGTTATTACTCCAAGCTAATGCAGCAACACCAGCAACATGTGGCGTCGCCATTGAGGTACCGTTGTAGTAAGCATAATCTTGTGAGCCATTAACCGTTACGCTAGCATTAGTGCCTAATTGCGTCATTAGTTGTTGACCTAAAGTACGACTAACAGAAACCGTTGGCACTGTTACATCAGAGTTAGCATCAACTAAGAATGGGTTTTGCAAACCTGGGCGAGTGCTATCACTGTAAACAATAACCGCTGAAGCTCCGGCATCAGCACACGCTTTAGCTGGGTTAATTTCAGGGTAATTACTGCCTTTTTGGTTATCATTACGTTCAGCTAAACAAATATTGCCATTAACATTGGTACAGCTATAGCTGCTACCAGAGATAGTACAACTTGCTAATACACCGCTGGCACTACCATTAACATTACTTACAGAATAGTTACCACCACTTTGAATGTAATGTGTTTGTGGTACTACATTATCGTTACCATAGGTTGTTGAACCTGCGGTGATATAGCCTAAACGACCATCGCCAGCAACGGTTGATAAAATGGCTTCACCCGGCGCTGAAATTTCAACTTGGCTAGTATATTGAGAAAACTCAGCATGCTGGTTGTTGCTATCTAATGCACCAACAGCCATAACCGAATCATAAGATGCTGGATATGACATGGTTGAGTTACCATCATTACCAGAAGCAGCAATTAATAAAACGCCAGTATCAGCTGCAGCCTGTAAGGCATTTTTTTCAGTATTACTTGAGCCTGAACCACCTAAGCTCATGTTGACAACTTTAGCGCCATTGTTAACACACGTATCTACCGCATCGGATAAATCCCCTGAGTAACCCCAGCCACTTTCATTAAATACTTTAACGATATGCAAGTTAACGTTAGTATTTGGCATGATACCAACAACACCTTCACTGTTATTTACCCCTGCAATAGTACCTGCTACGTGAGTACCATGTGAACCACCGTGTTGATACCAGTTGCCTGTGCCAGAGTTATTAGTACCTGTCGCGTTGTTAGCATTTAAATCTGGATTAGATTGCTCATAACCTGAGTCAATAATACACACAGTCATATTTGAACCATCTGCATCGGTTAATTGATCAGATTGAGTTTGTGCGATACCCCAAGGTTGATTTTGTGCCATTAAATAACGTTGATAATCAGGCTCAATTGACTCTACTGATGGGTGTCTGCGCAGCTTTTCAATAAACTTCTGCACATCTTTTACGGGGTGCATTTTATCTAACGCAATAACATGACTATTATTTTTAAGTACTTTAACGTGCTTTAAATCTAAGCCGATTTTTTTAGCTAAACCAGGAGGAACTGATTTACCTTGGCTTTTATTTTTAAAAGTAATAATTAGTCTATCAGTGTAATCATTACGCTGGATTCTTTGTTCAGCTTGCCACTCAGCAAAGCTTGGCGCAGTACTTGCGCTTACCGCAGCTTTGTTCACCTTATTTAATTGTGCTTTTGCTGCACCATGACTTGATGCACTAGTTACCGCTAACACGGATAAGGCAATAGCATTTAATGCAATTTTATTGTTCTTTTTCATCTGACGTTTACTCCATCATTATTATTTTCACGCTAATTTAAGCAATGCATTCATTGTTATTTAGCGCATTATATTTAGAGGTTGTTTTAAAGAATTAACAAAAAATCAACATTTATCAGATTGCGACTTTAGCGAAAAATTAACTAGCAAATTATCGACAGATACTATTAAAAAAACGACTTTTTATATTTTCGATAAAGCATAAAGGCCACGTATTAAAAGGGACGCGAAGGGTTATGTCGTTTTTGTACTAAAAGCTGTCGTAAATCTACTAGGGTGAGTTTTTACAACTGCTACTATCGAATTATGCAAGCGGCAGGAAGCCAAATTAAGCAACTGTATATTTCAATACAATGTCAAACAGGGGAACGGAAAGTTCATATAAAAGTTAAATACCATAATAAAAATTAGCGTCACTAATAATAAAAGCAAAAAGACGCATAACATTAAAAGAGAGTGGATTACCTATGAAAGCATCTAAATTTACAACTTCAGTATTAGCATTAGCAATTACCGCAGCATTTTCAGCACAAGCAGCGGACGATAGATACATTATTAAAGTAGACAACAGCAAAAAAGGTGTTGTGAAAGCCCTAGCCAAAAAATTAGGCGCTGACCTTAAAGTTGACGGTAATGGTTTTGTAGCTGCTTCTTTTAGTGGCAAAAGCTTAAGCGAAGTAAAAGGTTTATTAAATAACCCACACGTGCAAATGGTTGAAGAAGATCAGCGCCGTATGCCATCTTCTGTATACAGTGACACTGTTGGTAACCCAATGACAGAACAACTAACGCCTTATGCTGTAGTGCAATCACAAGCAGATCAAGTGAGCTTCAATGCCAATGCAGGTATGAAAGTGTGTGTTATCGATTCAGGTTTAGATCGCTCTAACCAAGATTTCGCTTGGGGCAACATTACTGGTGATAATGATTCAGGTACAGGTAACTGGGATGACCACGGTGGTCCACACGGTACTCACGTAGCAGGTACAATTGGTGCTGCAGACAATAACGTTGGTGTTGTTGGCATGGCACCTGGTGTTGATATGCATATCATAAAAGTATTCAACGCTGAAGGTTGGGGTTACTCATCTGACTTAGCTCACGCTGCTGATAAATGTGCAGGTGCTGGTGCAAACATTATCAGCATGAGTCTAGGTGGCGGTGGTGCAAACAGCACTGAAGAAAATGCTTTTAAAGCCTTTACTGATAACGGTGGTTTAGTTTTAGCTGCTGCAGGTAACGACGGCAATGACGTTCGTTCATTCCCAGCGGGTTACTCTTCAGTAATGATGATTGGTGCAAACGACAATAACAATAACATTGCTGATTTCTCACAATTCCCTAGCTGTGACGAAACAACTGGTCGTGGTAAAAACCGTACTACAACGACTAACGAAACAATTTGTGTTGAAGTAACTGCTGGTGGTGTTGATACATTATCAACTTACCCTGCTGGAATGGCAACAAGCGCAGCAATGTCTGCTGACGGCGTAGCATTTGCTACATCATCAATGGAAAATGCAGGTTCGGCTTCAGGTAACACTTACTACATGGGTACTGCTGAAGCGACTGATGCTGGTGCAAACGGTAACATTTGTGTCATTGACCGCGGTAATATCTCGTTCCACGATAAAGTACAAAATTGTGAACTTTCTGGTGGTGTTGGCGCAATCCTTATTAATAATGAAGCTGGTATGTTATACGGCACATTAGGTGATACTAACGCAACGTCTATACCAGCAGTTGGTGCGGCTTTTGAAGATAGAGCGACGCTTTTAGCGGCAAGTTCTGCTGATATAACTATAGGTACTAGCGATTACGGCTTTATGAGTGGTACATCAATGGCAACACCTGGCGTATCAGGTATTGCGGCACTAGTATGGTCAAACCATAACGGCTGTACTGGTACTGAGATCCGTGATGCACTTAAAGCAACAGCTCAAGACAGTGGTGCTGCTGGTCATGATGTTTACTTCGGACACGGTATTGTTAAAGCAGCAGCAGCTGATGCTTACTTAACTGAAAATGGTTGTGGCGGCGGTGTAACTCCACCTCCAGTGGGCGGCGATATTACTGCTGATGCTTCAGGTTACCGCGCTAAAGGTAAAAACAAAGTTGACGTAACTTGGTCTGGCGCATCGACTTCAAGTGTAGACATCTTCCGTAACGGTTCTTTATTAACTACTACTTCAAATGATGGTTCTTACACTGATAGCTTCAGAACTTACGGTTCATACACTTACAAAGTATGTGACCAAGGTAGCGATAACTGTTCAGCTGAAATGACTGTAAATTTCTAATCTGAACTGAGTTAAGTACTTGGAATAGTTCCCTTCAAGTGCTTGATATCCAGCCTATTTAGTTAGGCTGGATATTTTCGTTTAAGGAACTAAAAGCTTTTAAAGCAACAAGTGTACGCTTAAAAGTTGTTGAGCTTAAGCCGTGTTTAGTCTATGTTTTGTAGCCTGTGATTTTATTTTTACTTCTTTTTTACAATTAATTAATCAATGTAAAACGCAGTAAAAAATCACCCGAATATAAACAAGAAAACACCTTAATGCTTTAAAAAGTATAGCGATATTTTAAAAGATGTATTGAGCGTAGGGGAATAATATGTTGAAAAATTCATTACAAAAAACTGTAAAACCTTTATCTATTTTAGGCTTTGCTTGTTTATCCGTTTGGTTGGTCAGTCTTACTTTACACAAAAGTGCTAATGCGAGATCACAATCCTATATTATCAGCGCAACCGACATTCAATCATTAAAAGAAAAAGTTAAAGCGCTCAATGTCACGCCATCTCATGAGCTAAACATTATAAATGCACTTGCCGTTGAGTTAACCGACAAACAATTAGCTGCCCTACAGCAAAGTATCAAGGTGAATGTCAGTCAAAATTACCAAGTCGAATTAGCAAGTGGTCGCGCTTGGGGAAAAAGAAAATGGCAACCTAAAGCAACGGTTCCCAAATACATTGAAGCAGATTCAGCCCATAGTGCCCGTAACTTTGGCGATGGTGTCACCATAGGCTTTTTAGATACTGGCCTAGATCAATTACAAGGTACCTCTTCAGGTCTTGGTTTATCTACCGATTTATATGGTAGAGACAAGTTTTGGGGTACGTACGATGCCATAAATAACAACATCAGTAATTACAGTAATGAAGAAAGTGGTCACGGTACCCATGTCGCGAGTATTGCAGGGAATGCAGACTACGATGTTTACGGTAAAGTATATGGTGTCGCACCAAACGCTGCCTTGGTAGGTATTAAAGCATTCGATGCAGAAGGTAAAGCAACTTATGCTGACGTTATTCGTGGCATTGATTGGGCACTGCAAGTAAAAGATCAAATTAACCTTAGAGTGTTGAACATGTCATTTAGTGGTCCTGCCCGCTCTTACTACTGGGAAGATCCACTAAACCAAGCCGTTATGAAAGCATGGCAAGCCGGTATTGTTGTGGTGGCTTCTGCTGGTAATACTGGGCCAGATCCTATGAGTATTGGCGTACCAGGTAATGTTCCTTACGTTATTACCGTTGGAGCCATGACAGACAATTATACAGAAACAAATACTAGCGATGAC
>CAJXPG010000166.1 GCA_913057925.1 uncultured Colwellia sp.
CTACACAGAGTAGATCGTCGGCAGCGTCAGATGTGTATAAGAGACAGGATATCTAGATCGTAGTAGCTCGAATGGTTACTTGACGAATAAGCAAATCAGATAAATTATTAAAAATATTTGCTAAACCTGTATTGGTGTATTATTGTATTGATACACTAGTTTATGAGTTATATTTAATGGAACAATTTATTATCTCGCCCAGTTCAGGGATTCCTATCTATAAGCAACTTTATAGCCAGATAGAACGTATGGTACTAAATGGCTATTTTACGGTAGGACAGCAACTCCCTTCAGTAAGACAAGTTGCAGCTGATATAGATGTTAACCCTATGACTGTTTCTAAAGCTTATGGGCTATTAGAGGAACGTGGTTACCTTACTCGCTTACGTGGTAAAGGAATGGTGGTAGCCCAACGTGACAATGAAGTTTTACAACAAGAGAAATTTACTATGTTAAATGAAATGATCAGGGAGTTGTTAGCAGAGGCTGAGCAAATGGGGATCAGTGGCAATGAAGTGGCCGATATGATCAAGAGCAATATTGCAGATGAGCAAGCTAATAAAGCAATAAAGGAGTAGGTATGACAACTATCTTAAAGATAAACAACCTGGTTAAATCATATAAAAGCAAGCAAGTATTAACGGGTGTTAATTGGCAGATTGAACAGGGAGATGTGGTCGGTTTACTGGGTAAAAATGGTACCGGAAAATCAACGCTATTAAAAAGCCTGCTCAATATTAATGAATTTGACAGTGGTAACATTTCAGTATTTGGTGAAGCTCACAATCAACTATCTGCTGAGAATAAAGCTAGAATCGGTTATGTTCCTCAAGAGAATGATGAAATTACTTGGCTGTCAGTGGCCGATCTCATAAATTTTAGAAAGCAGTTCTATACACAATGGTCTGATAGCAAAGTAAGTGAATTAGTAGAGCGCTGGAAAATTAATTTGTCTGACAAAATTGCTGAATTATCACCGGGACAAGTTCAGCGGGTGTTAATTATTTTAGCCCTTGCACCTATGCCAGAATTATTGATCTTTGATGAGCCGGCGGCTTCATTAGACCCTGCTGGCAGGCGAGATTTTCTAAAAGAAATTTTAGTTTTAGTTGCTGATGAAAATGTCACGGTAATCTTTTCCACACATATTACGTCGGATCTTGAACGTGTTGCCAATAAAGTCGCGATTTTAGATAAGGGACAGATTTGTTATTTTGACGATTTAGATACGACCAAAGAAAATGTGGTGCAATTAATGGTTCGATCTAACGAAGTCAAAGCTCCTGAAGTACCGCATTTACTTCGAGCGAAAGAACACTCCCACGGCTTACACTGTATTGTCTCAGAAGTTGATCAACAATGGCTTTCAGCTATGGCGGCGCAGGGGCATGAAATAACAGTAAATCCAATGGGGCTAGAAGATATCTTTTTGGAGTTAACAGCATAATGACTACTATATTACTTCATGGTTGGTTAGCAAAAGTTTTCATCGCATTATTGTGGTTGGTTGCGCTTGGTTTACGCATTGGAATGTTGGATGATGCGCGAGAAGATTTACTGTTCTCATTGATTGCTTTTAGTAATTTTCTATTTTATCTAATGGTAGCAACAAGGTTACCGCTACTTACTCATAGCAATATGGCGGTGTTACTGCCAAATTTTCCAAATAAATTACGCAGTATATTATTAAAGTTGCTTGTTGTTAGTCTATTGCCGACATTATTATTATTACCCGATCTGCAAGCATGGTTAGCATTTCTTTCGCTGTCCATGGTGGTAACCTTAATTTTTGTCGCTATGGTTTATCACCCCAAGTATCAGGTGTTTATTTGGTTTTTTCTCTTTATGCCAATACCACTTGAATTATTTGATATCGAGTTTGATAAAGAACAATTTTTTTCTGCGCTAGCGTATTTATTGCCAATTATTAGTTATGCAGCTTGGGTTTTATTAAATAAATTAGTGCATTATCGGGGAAATAAGCACCATGTAAGTAAGATATTGGCTGTGATGAATGTCAGCATGGGAAAAAACCTCGCTGTTCAAGAGAACATACCCTTTGCTAATAGAACTAAACTTGCACAATGGTGGGCAAATAGTCACTTTAATTATTATCGTAAACAGATACGTCATGCGGTGACGAAATCAAGTGAATTATCGGATAGGCAAGTAGTGGCAATTAGCTGTCAAAGTGCCAACTCATTTGGTGCTAACACCTACTTGGTTTGGTCACTTGGTATTGCATTTATTTGTTTTTTAGGGATTATAATTGATGAGAGTTATCACCATTACTTTACGCCAATGGTGACACTGATACCGGCAATGATAATAGGCACAGGTAGCATTACTCTTTTTCAGATATTACAGAATAAAAAGAGTTATTTAGCAAGATTAGCGGTATTACCACGTTTTAAGGGAAAACGACATTTTGCAGAAAGTTTTCTGAGTTTTATTTTTACTAACCAAGTGATCCTGTATGTATTTATTGCCGCTTTAATTGGCATAAGCTCGACAGTATTTGGTCATATAAGTGGTCAAATGTACGGCAACATACTATCTATTTTGGTTATTTTTGCATTAGTGAGTATTTCGATAATGTTATTGGCCTTAAAGCAGGAGCAAGATAATAGTAACTTTGTTGTTTGGTTGTTGTTGATCATATATATCGCAGGTATTGTTTTAACAATGCTTATCACCTCTAATGATATGCCGTTAATCGCTTTGTCAGTAAGCTATCAAATAGTCTTTGCCCTAAGTGTTGCATCGATAGTTTTTAGCCGTTATCAGTATTTAAAACACTTTAGTAAGTAACTTTATTTAGGGCTGGCTAAGCCTAGGGGCTGTTGATCTTTCGCGGTTAAATTTTGTTCGAGCTAAAAGCGTTTTATTCGCGGCGAGTAGTATGTCGCCTAGTCATTCTACGCAAATACTACTCAACAATGAAAAAAGCGCTTTTAGCCGAACCCTTCGGGCAGCGTTTGTTGGTCATTTCTACGGCGTTATCGCCTTTTTATGTGGAAAAACCACATTACAAAGGCTCTGCCTTGTATAAATACCCAGCAAACTGCTGCAAAAACAACCTCGAAAGATCAACAGCCCCTAAAATAAAAAAAGCCAACACTTTTATCTGTGTTGGCTTAATCTTCAAAGGTGATACTTTACTATTGAAGCACTATTTCACTTCTAAAGCTGTAAAGTATAAACAGTACTTCCTCTTGTTCCCTCTGACCTACCTCGTTTTTACTTAATGCTGCAAGTATGTCATCCAGTACAGCCATGAATTCATTAGCTGAAATATTCATACCTTTGTGCGTTGCCAGCATATCTTTCCCCTGATAATCATCAGGTCCGCCAGTGCCTACGATGAAAAAATTTCCTGCACTGGTCTTTAATTCTTCAGGGGTTAATTTCATATTTTTAAAGCGAGGAGAAACCGCAGGATTAGCAAGGTGATTATCGACAACATCACTAATGATGTTTCTAATACCTTCACTTGCACCTAAACGTTCATATAAGGACATATTCTACCCCAAAACTAAGTCGATGACTTAAAAGGTATGGTTAAAAAACAACCGAAAGCAAGCGAGATTTTTTAAACAAACACACTCGTTAAATCCATAAAGATATTTACTCGGTGAATTTTTCAGCAAAAGCGAGGAAAAAAATGAATCAATAGTCTAAATTGTAATGAAAAATGTCGAATCACCGTAGAATAAAAAGGTCAATTTATGGTACTATCGCGCCAGAAAATTTTAACTTAGAGCCAGTGGGTCTTAATCTTTAGTGGCAACGCTAAAAATTAATACTTTGCTGAAATACACTGAAATTGGTGACTTATAATTTATCTAATTGATATTTATGAATTATTTAAATGCTAATTAGATAAACTAAGAAACTAATTTTTATACTCCCATCAAAAGTAGTGCAAGTGTTTATGATTACAATAAAAAAAGGCTTGGATGTTCCTGTAACAGGTGCTCCCCAGCAGGTAATCCATGATGGTCCGTCCATCAAAACCGTTGCAACACTCGGTGAAGAGTTTGTGGGTATGCGTCCAACCATGTTCGTTAAAGTGGGTGATCGCGTTAAAAAAGGTCAAGTGATTTTTGAAGATAAAAAAAATCCTGGCGTTAAATTCACAGCTCAAGCTGCCGGTGTTGTTAAAGAAATTAACCGTGGTGAAAAACGTGTTTTACAATCAGTCGTTATCGAAGTCGATGGCTATGATCAAGAAACATTTACTGCCTATCCAGCCACTGAATTTGCTTCTTTAGCGCGTGAAGACGTAGTTAAAAACTTAGTAGATTCTGGTCTTTGGACAGCATTAAGAACTCGCCCATATAGCAAAGTACCAGCCGTTGACAGTGTACCAGCTGCGATTTTTGTTAGTGCAATGGATACTAATCCACTCGCTGCAAATCCAGAAGTTATCATCAATGAGCAAAGTGAAGCGTTTAAAAATGGTTTAACCCTTTTATCACGCCTAACTGAAGGTCAAGTATTTGTTGGTAAAGCGCCAGGAACTGATATTCCTGTTGATAGCAATGCCACAGTTACAGAATTTGCTGGTAAGCACCCTGCAGGTCTTGTAGGTACGCATATCCACTTCTTAAAATCAGCTAATGCCGAGCGTTTTGTATGGCATGTTGGTTACCAAGATGTGATTGCTTTTGCCAAGTTGTTCACCACAGGTGAACTTGATAACAACCGTGTTATCTCTTTGGCAGGCCCTGCGGCAACTAATCCTAGACTAGTACGTACCATCTTAGGTGCGAGCACTGCTGAATTAACAGCTAGTGAAGCAGTTGACGGTGAATTACGTGTTGTTTCTGGCTCATTATTAATGGGTTCAACAGCAGCAGCAGTTCATGGTTATTTAGGTCGCTATAACGTACAAGTATCATTAATTCTTGAAGGTCGTGAAAAAGAATTCATTGGTTACATGTACCCAGGCCCTAATAAGTTCTCTGTTACACGTGCTTATATGTCTCACTTCTTCCCGAAGAAGTTATTCAATATGACTACGACGACTAACGGTAGCCCACGTGCCATGGTGCCAATTGGTAACTTTGAGCGTGTTATGCCTTTAGATATTTTACCAACCATGTTGTTACGCGATATCGTTTCTGGTGATACAGATACAGCTCAACAGCTAGGTGTTTTAGAGCTAGACGAAGAAGATTTAGCGCTATGTACATTTGTTTGCCCAGGCAAGACAGATTACGGCGTATACCTTCGTGATTGCCTAACCACAATCGAGAAGGAAGGTTAGTCATGGGCTTGAAAAAGTTTATTGAAGATATTGAGCCGCATTTTGAAAAAGGCGGCAAACACGAGAAGTGGTTTGCACTTTATGAAGCAGTAGCGACAGGTTTATTCACACCAGGTTACGTGAGTAAAGGTAAAACGCATCTTCGTGATAGCATCGACTTAAAACGTATCATGATCACTGTATGGTTAGCGGTTTTCCCTGCCATGTTCTTTGGTATGTACAACATTGGTTACCAAGCAGTTGATGCATTAGCTGCAGGTTATGCTTTACCACAAACTTGGCAGGTAGATTTATTTACCTTACTTGGTGGTACGCTAACGGCAAGTGCTGACTGGTTTAGCATGATGCTATATGGTGCCTGTTTCTTCCTACCTATTTATGCAGTAACTTTTGCTGTTGGTGGTTTCTGGGAAGTACTCTTTGCTGCAGTACGTAAACATGAAGTGAATGAAGGTTTCTTCGTTTCTTCAATTTTATTTGCGCTTATCCTGCCAGCAAGTATTCCATTATGGCAAGTTGCTATCGGTATCACTTTTGGTATCGTAATCGCTAAAGAAATTTTTGGTGGTACAGGTAAAAACTTCTTAAACCCAGCATTAGCGGGTCGTGCGTTTTTATTCTTTGCTTACCCTGCGCAAATTTCAGGTGATGCAGTTTGGGTTGCCGCAGATAGCTTCTCTGGTGCTACTTTACTTAGTGCTGCTAACCAAGGCTTAGTTGATTACTCAATGAATGCTGATTGGTGGAACGCTTTTTGGGGATTCATTCCAGGTTCAGTAGGTGAAGTATCTACTTTCGCTATCTTACTTGGTGGTGCATATATCCTTTATAAAGGTATTGCTTCATGGCGCATCGTTTTAGGTGTGTTTGGCGGTATGGTTGCAACATCATTGTTATTCAACCTCATTGGTAGTGATACTAACACTATGTTTGCTATGCCTTGGCACTGGCATTTAGTTGTTGGTGGTTTTGCCTTTGGTATGATGTTTATGGCAACAGACCCAGTATCAGCATCATTCACTAACACTGGTAAATACTGGTTTGGTGCCTTAGTTGGTATCATGGTTGTACTAGTACGTGTAGTAAACCCTGCTTTCCCAGAAGGTATGATGTTAGCGATTTTATTTGCTAACTTGTTTGCGCCATTGTTTGATTACTTTGTTGTTAAGAGCAACATAAAACGGAGGCTTGCACGCAATGTCTAGTAATAAAGAAACATTCGGTAAAACGGTTGGTTTTGTACTAGCTGTTTGTGTTGTTTGTGCCTTGTTAGTATCTTTTTCTGCGGTGCAGTTAAAGCCTCTACAACAAGCAAACAAGCTACTTGATCAACAAACTAAAATCCTTGAAGCTTCAGGCCTTTTAGAAAAAGCCGGCAAAGACGTTGTAAAAACTTACAATGAATACGTTGTTGCTAAGATGATCAATCTTGATTCAGGCGAGTTTGTTGAAGGTGATGTAATTACTTTTGATGAACGTCGTAACTCTCGTGATAAAGCGTTATCAATTAAACCTGAAAATGATTTAGCAGGTATCAACCGTCGTTCAAATACGGCTGTTGTATACTTAGTTAAAAATGAAGCAGGCGTAATTGATACTGTAGTATTACCAATCGTTGGTTCTGGTTTATGGGACTTAATGTACGGTTATGTTGGCTTAGAAGCTGATTTAAATACAGTAAAAAGCGTTATCTACTCTGATCATAAGGAAACTCCAGGATTAGGTGCTGAAGTACTTAACCCTAACTGGAAAGCTTTATGGCCGGGTAAGAAAATTTATAACGATGCTGGTGAAGTAAAAGCTAAACTTGTTAAAGGCGGCGCTAAAGCAAATGATATCCACGGTGTGGATGCATTATCAGGTGCTACGCTTACAAGTGATGGTGTTACTCGCACATTACAGTTCTGGTTTGGTGAAGAAGGTTATAAGCCTTTCATTGCTAAATATCGTGCAGAAGGGGTTAAATAATGTCTTCAGATGCTAAAAAAGTATTAACGGGTCCTATTGTTGACAATAACCCGATTGCATTACAAGTACTTGGTATTTGTTCTGCACTAGCTGTAACAAGCTCTATGGCTAATGCCTTAGTAATGACCTTAGCGGTTGTCTTTGTAACGGCATTTTCTAACTTGTTTATTTCAATTATCCGTAACCATATCCCATCTAGCGTACGTATTATCGTGCAGATGGCGATTATTGCTTCACTGGTAATTGTTGTTGATCAAGTATTAAAAGCATTCTCTTATCAGTTATCAAAAGAACTAGCAGTATTTGTTGGTCTAATTATTACTAACTGTATTGTTATGGGTCGTGCTGAAGCTTTTGCAATGAAAGAAAAGCCAGGCGTAAGCTTCTTAGATGGTATTGGTAACGGTTTAGGTTACGGTGCAATCTTAATGACTGTTGCTTTCTTCCGTGAATTATTGGGTTTTGGTACCTTATTTGGTATGGAAATATTACCACTAGTTCAAAATGGCGGCTGGTATCAAGCAAATGGTTTATTAGTATTACCATTTAGTTCATTCTTCGTTATTGGTTTAATCATTTGGGCACTGCGCCAATGGAAGCCAGAACAAGTAGAGAAGGATTAATACCATGGAACATTATATTGCAATTTTAGTTAAAGCTATTTTTATTGAAAACATCGCTTTAATGTTTTTCTTAGGTATGTGTACTTTCCTAGCGGTATCGAAAAAAGTTGATACTGCTATTGGTCTAGGTGTTGCTGTTGTTGTGGTACTTGGTTTGGCTGTGCCAATGAACCAAGTTATCTACCAAGCAATCTTAGCGCCGGGTGCACTTGATAGCCTAATGGGTATTACTGATCCGAAAGAATCTATTGATTTAAGCTTTTTATCTTTTATTACCTTTATCGGTGTAATCGCTGCTTTAGTTCAAATCTTGGAAATGGTTCTAGACAAGTACTTCCCAGCGCTTTACCAAGCACTAGGTATCTTCTTACCACTTATTACCGTTAACTGTGCAATCTTCGGTGCCGTGTCTTTCATGGTAGCGAAAAACCTAACTTTCGGTGAAAGTGTTGTGTACGGTGTTGGCTCTGGTATCGGTTGGGCATTAGCTATTGTTTTACTAGCTGGCTTACGCGAGAAGATGAAATACTCTGACATTCCAGATGGCCTTAAAGGTTTAGGTATTACGTTTATCACTTCAGGATTGATGGCTTTTGGCTTCTTATCTTTTGGTGGCATTTCGCTGTAACTATTTATCTCACGCATTATGGTTGCGATTACCGCATAGGCAGTGCTCATTGACTTTCGTCAAATCCGCGCTACCGACTTGTACTAGCAACCATACTACGTAACCTAACTAGTCATTTAAGTGCTAAATATAGGTTAGAGATTTAAAATAAATTAAGGAAAAGTCGATGGAAATTATTCTCGGCGTATCGATGTTTACTGCAATAGTTATTGCTTTAGTTTTAGTGATTTTATTCGCTAAATCTAAATTAGTCTCAAGTGGTGACGTAACGATCAACATAAATGGCGACCCTGAAAAAGCAGTTACGACTGCGGCGGGTGGTAAATTATTAGGTGCACTAGCTGACCAAGGTATTTTTATTCCTTCAGCATGTGGCGGCGGTGGTACTTGTGGCCAATGTCGTGTTGATGTGCATTCAGGTGGTGGCGATATTCTTCCAACGGAAGAAGGTCACATTACTAAGCGCGAAGCAAAAGACGGTTGTCGTTTAGCCTGTCAAGTTGCTGTTAAACAAGACATGGAAATTGAAGTTGAAGATGAAATCTTCGGTGTTCAACAATGGGAATGTGAAGTTATCTCTAACGA
>CAJXPG010000167.1 GCA_913057925.1 uncultured Colwellia sp.
AGCAGGTTGAGGTCTCTGGTGCAACCAACGGCGATGAAGGTAGCATTTCTGGTATCGAAGTTTCTTATCAACAGTTCTTCGACATGTTACCTGGCGCATTTTCTGGCTTAGGTTTGCAGCTTAACTATACCCATATCAATGAAGATGGCTCACCAAACTCAGGTTTGAATGATTCAAGTGATAACTCTGATGCTGCGGGTGATATAGCCTTTGAAGACTTACCACTTGAAGGTTTATCTGAACAAAACGCCAATGCTGCGTTGTTATACGAGAAGTTTGGTATCTCTGCGCGTATTGCTTATAACTGGCGCTCTGAATACTTGTTAACGACTCGTGATGTTATCACTTCGCTACCTATTTATAACACGGCTAACGGTCAGTTAGATGCTTCAGTATTTTGGGATGTCAGTGATAATTGGAAAGTGGGTCTACAAGGCACTAACTTGAACAACAATGTCACCGAAACCTTAATGCAAGTTAATGAAGAAGGCGACAAGCAAACACGTTCTTGGTTTACCAATGACCGTCGTTATAGCTTAGTAGTACGCGCGACTTTCTAGCGGCGTGTGACGCGGGGATTAGCTGGCAACAGTTTTATCCCCGTTAGGTTTTGGGGATTATGACGACATCGACACTCTTCAACCCCATTGTCGCCCCTATGTCCCGTGAGGCTAAGGGCGGCTTTTTTATTTTTACGTTTTTTATTTTTCTAAGAAGTGGTTATGAAGCAAACAACAGAAAATAGACAAGATAAAATTAACCGCATAGTCATTGTAGGTGGCGGCACTGCAGGTTGGATGACCGCTGCAACCTTAATTAAGGTGTTAGGAAAAAACTATTGTGATATTCGTTTAATAGAATCCGATCAAATTGGAACGGTTTCTGTTGGTGAAGCAACCATTCCACAAATTAAACTATTCAATCAAATACTGGGTATAGATGAAAATGATTTCATTAAAAAAACGCAGGGTAGTTTTAAGTTAGGCATTGAATTTATTGATTGGCACAAAAAAGGCAGTAGTTATGTTCACCCCTTTGGTGACTATGGCACTACCATGAATGCCATTCAGTTTCACCACTATTGGTTAAAGGGTCAGCAACAAGGAAAAGTTCCAGACCTTGAAGGATATTCGTTAGCGGCAGTTGCTGCGAGGCAGGGCAAGTTTATGCGCCCACAAAATATGGGTAACTCGCCATTATCACAAATCAACTATGCCTTTCACTTTGATGCCACGCTGTATGCTGATTACCTACGTGATTTTGCTGTTGAACGTGGAGTAAATAGAACGGAAGGCAAAGTGACTGATGTTTCTCTCAGAAGTAGTGATGGCTTTATTGATAGTGTGCTGTTGGAGACAGGAGAGCGAGTAGAGGGGGATTTATTTGTTGACTGTACTGGTTTTAAAGCACTATTGATTGAAGGCGCAATGAAAACAGGTTTTGTTGACTGGAGTGACGTATTGCCATGTGACACTGCGGTTGCTATGCCTTGTAAGGCAAAAGACACAGAAGTGTTGTATCCCTATACTCAAGCAAAGGCGCAAAAAGCGGGTTGGATCTGGCGTATTCCACTGCAGCACCGGGTCGGTAATGGCTATGTCTACCCAAGTAAATTTGTTAGTGATGAAGAAGCGGTAAAAACACTAACCGAGCAAATGGAAGGAGAGCCGATAGGCGAGCCTAATTTTTTACGTTGGAAAACAGGTATACGTAAAAAAGGCTGGAATAAAAATTGTGTTGCTATTGGCCTTTCTGCAGGCTTTGTTGAACCATTAGAATCTACCGGTTTGCATTTAATTCAATCATCTATAGCGAAATTAATGAGCTTATTTCCTCATCAAGGTTTTGACCAAGTAGATATCGATGCCTACAACTCACAATCTCGCAATGAGCTTGAGTACATCCGAGATTTTATCGTTTTACATTACAAGGCAACAGACAGAGATGATTCAGAGTTTTGGCGTTATTGTAAAGAGATGAAAGTTTCAAAACGTCTACAAGCTAAAATGGATGTATATCAAGCTAATGGACGAATATTCCGCCAAGATAATGAACTTTTCACCGAAGTTTCATGGTTAGCGGTAATGCATGGTCAAGGAATTATCCCCAACGGCTATCATCCTTTAGTTGATGTTTTATCCGAAGAAGAGCTAGCGCGCAGGCTAGCGCATATTCACTCAGTTATCCAAAAATCAGCAGAGACTATGCCAATGCAAAAAGACTTTATTGCTCAGTACTGCAAAGCACTGCATAGCACATAATCAAATGGGTAATAGTCAAACAGATAATATGTAAAGAAAAGTCACCAATAAGAATATTTACTTGCTAAACGTAGCACTAAATATTATGTTATAACAATCAAATGAAAGCGCTTACATTTGATTGTTTGTCTCAAATTAATATATTGAAAAAGGTATTTAATGAAAATTATGCTTATGAACAATAAACTAAAAAATACATTACTGGTTTCTACAGTATTGACGCTTATCACTGGACTTAGTGCTTGTGTTAATGACAATAAACCATCGCCAGTGAGTAAAGACGCCAAGCAATTGAATGGGAACTCACCAGCTCGCTTAAACACTGTTGAACAAGATGTTGAAGCATTATTAGCTAAAATGACCTTGCCAGAGAAAGTCTCTTTAGCCCACGCCAGTGGGAAATTTCACATTAATGCCATTGAGCGGGTTGGTATTCCAGAAATGTGGCTATCTGACGGTCCTCATGGTGTTCGCCACCAAATTCAACGTGACTCTTGGGATTCAGCAGGTTGGACAGATGACCATTCAACTTATCTTCCTCACCTGACCTCAGTAGCTGCAAGTTGGGATCTTGAAATTGCGCGTTTGCATGGTCAAGTTTTAGGCGCTGAAGCGAGAGATAGGAAAAAAGACTTTATTTTAGGGCCAGGTGTTAATTTAGCCCGCCTGCCTTTATATGGCAGAAACTTTGAATACATGGGCGAAGATCCCATTTTAGCGGCAAAATTAGTGGTGCCACAAATTCATGGCATTCAAGCCAATGATGTTGCCGCAACGGTCAAGCATTATGCGTTAAATACCCAAGAATTAAACCGTACGGGCGTTAACGCTAAGCCTGATGAACGTACACTAAGAGAAGTTTATTTGCCTGCTTTTGAAGCCGCAGTAAAAGAAGGTGAAGTACTGGGCATGATGGGGGCATACAACGAATATTTTGGTACCAATGCTAACCAAAGCAAACACTTGGTAATGGATATTTTAAAAGGTGAATGGGGTTATAAAGGCGTGCTATTAACTGATTGGCATGTTGATATTAATACCTATGATGCGGCGGTTAATGGCTTAGATCTAGAAATGGGTACGAAAGTTGATGACTATCAAGATTATTTCTTAGCTAAACCTTTTTTAGACATGATTGAATCAGGAAAAATTCCAGAGTCAGTGGCTGATGAAAAAGCCAGACGCATTTTAAGAGTGCAACATACCATTGGTATGTATGATGAAAACCGTTTACCGGGCTCAAGAAACACTTCAGAACACCAAGCTGCTGCACGTAAAATTGCTGCAGAAGGTGTGGTGTTATTAAAAAATGATGCCGTTGGAACCAGTGCTGTTTTACCGCTCGATAAAAAACAACTGAAAAATATTTTGGTGCTAGGTCCTAATACCGATAAAAAACACGGTACCGGTGGTGGTTCATCAGAAGTTAAATCATTATATGAAATTACTCCACTGGAAGGTTTAAAAGCTAAACTTGGTGATGATGTAAATATTACTGTGATGAGAGCGCGCAGTAGTGAATTAGGTGCAATTGCCAGTGATTATGTTGAAAGCCGTCACTGGACAGGAACGCCTGCTTGGAATGTATCTTACTTTACTGATTCGACTCGAGAAAACTTAACAGAAGAATCTTGGATTGTTGACTCTAAGTTTGTTGCTAAAAATGCCGATAATGCTCAGCACATTACCATGTCAGCAAAAATCAAACCGTTAACCACAGGTTTGCATCAATTAAAAGTTGAAACATTGGGTGATTTTACCTTAAAAATCAATGGTGATACTGTTATTAGCCATCAAGTAGGCAGTGACTCATCGACGAAACTGAGTGCTTTAAGTCATGATATTACTCTCACTGCAGGCGAAAGTTATGCCTTTGAAATTCAATATGACGGTAGTGATAAGTTTACGCTAGGCTGGAATGCGCCTGGTGAGTTATTTACGCCTGAAGCTGAGTATATTGCGGCAGCTAAAGCGGCTGATGCTGTTATCTATTTTGGTGGCTTGAGCCATGGCGATGACAGGGAGTCAATTGACCGCCCTGATATGAAGTTACCTAACTCACAAGATGAGATCATTAGTAAATTACTTAGCGCCAATGAAAAAACTATCGTTTTCCTTGTTGCAGGCTCAGCAGTTGAAATGCCATGGGCAGAGCAAGCAAATGCGATTGTTTGGGGTTGGTATGGCGGTATGGAAGCAGGGCATGCTTTTGCAGATATCTTAACCGGTGATATTAACCCAAGTGGTAAAATGCCAATTACTTTACCAGCACGTTTAGAGGATACTGCGCCAATTGCCTTAAACGATTATAACGCTATTGAGAGTTTATATACCGAAGGCGTATTTATTGGTTACCGTTGGTTTGAGCAACAAAATATCAAGCCGACCTTTGCCTTTGGTCATGGTCTGTCTTACACCAACTTTGCGGTAACTGATATTGCTTTATCATCAGAAAATATATCTGCTGATGAAGAGATTACGGTAACAGCCATGGTGAAAAATACTGGCAAAGTGGCTGGTGCTGAAGTGGTGCAACTATATCTTCATGATGTTGAGTCTAGTGTTGAAAGACCGGCAAAAGAGCTGAAAGGCTTTGATAAAGTTTACTTGCAACCAGGAGAAAGTAAGCAAGTCAGTATTTTATTGAATAAACGTGATTTATCTTTTTGGGATGTTAACAGTAATGACTGGTTAGCAGAGTCAGGTGAATTCGAAGTCCAACTAGGGACTTCGCTTGATAAAATCAAACTGAAAAAACGTTTTAACTACCAACAGTAAAATTAATGCCTAACTAAGCACTCTCTTGCTTAGTTAGGCGTCTTAGCTACATCACTAGCTACTTGCCCTCACAAGATAAAAGCAATAGATACTTAACGGAGACAAACGATGAAATCAGCCAAGCTATTTTTATATTTTGTTATGCCTGCTTTTTTAGCTGCATGCACAGAAAGCGCTATCACTGAGACTATCAGTCAACCTACCAAAGGAAGCGAGTTTGCTCAGACGGACACTTCAAGCTACACCTCTGTTTCAAGGTCAGGTTATCAAGATAAGTTACACGGCTTTTGGTTAGGGCAAAGTATTGCCAACTGGACTGGCTTAGTTACCGAAATGGATAAGGTTGGTACGCCTGAAACTATGCCTTTTTATACCGATAAAGACTGGGGCAGTAAAGACTTACCAGCTATTTGGGGGGAAGGGGTTCCTCACACCGATACCATTGACTTTTTCTTTGTTGAAAAAGGTCAGCCTTGGGGCGCTGATGATGACACTGATATTGAGTACATGTATCAATATTTGCATGAGTCACAACAAACGAGTTTACTAACAGCAAAGCAAATTCAACAAGGTTGGTTAACACACACTTACTCGGAAGAAGACGCTCCACTGTTTAAAAAGTTTCCTAATTCTAAAGCAGTTAAAGAAAATTTTTTATGGGAAGCGAATGAGAAGGCTAGAATACTCATGGCACAAGGCATGTTGCCACCTGAGACCAGTGAACCTAAAAACAATAACAAATACATGATGATCGATGCACAATTGACCACAGAAGTTTTTGGTTTGTTATCACCTATACGCGCTGATGTGGCGTTAAAAATGGCACATTTGCCTATTCGAGTTGCTGCAAAGCATGATGCTCAGTGGATCTCACAATTTTATATCACCATGCACTCGCTCGCCTCGAAAGTTGATACCTCGCTGACAATGCAGCAACAAACCTTTTGGCTAGCAGAGCAGGCAAGTAAAGTGCTGCCTGAAGATAGTTACCCAGCTAAAATGTATGACTTCATTCAACGCTCATATCAAGAAAATCCCGATAAAAGTGATTGGGAAAAGACACGTGATGCGGTTTATCAACGCTATCAAGTAAATAGCGCTGATGGATATGTTTATAAAGACCCCTTTGAAGCTGGTATTAACTTTGCTGCTAGTTTAGTGAGCTTTTTCTATGGTGAAGGAGATATAGTACGCACTATCCAAATAGGCAGCTTAGCAGGTTGGGATTCAGACAACCCAACGGCAACTTGGGGCGGCTTATTAGGTTTTATGATTGGTAAGAGTGGCGTAGAACAAGCCTTTAAACAGAATAACCTTTCAGAAACGTACTGGATTCATCGAACCCGGAGAAACTTTCCTGATCACACGCCAGATCAGTTAGGTGAAGATACATTTTCGCAAATGGCAAAACGTGCCATAAAAGTGATTGATCAAGTGGTCGTTGAGCAAATGCAGGGAAAAGTTGATGTTTTAAATGATACTTGGCTAATCCCTGCAACAAAAGGGTAAACTCCTTTAAACCTGTACTTTAATGTAAGACTAAGTTTATGAATATGATTAAAAAAATGACTATTTGTTTAATGATGGCCAGCTTTTTAATGGCTTGTACATCGCATGTTAAGCAAGCAGGCGATAAAACCTCAGTTGTAAAACAATCTGAAGAGCAATTAATACGAGAAGCTTATCAAAGTAGTGTTGATCAATCTAAGCGCGAGTATTTTGTTTATTTACCTCGTGGCTATCACGATAAGCCAGATAAAAACTGGCCAGTAATGCTGTTTTTACACGGTAATGGTGAGCGCGGAAATGGTCAGGATGAGTTAGACTTTGTCATGATGCAAGGGCCTTTACATGAGGCTTGGATACAGAAAAAAGACCTGCCTTTTATTATTATTTCACCGCAGCTTCACATGTTTGGTTTTGATAAAAAAGGCATTAGTTACATTGATAATCGCTCAAAAGCTAATATCCCACAAAGATTAAAACATGGCGTGCCAAAACGCGCTGCGGCATTTCAAACCTCTACTAATATTAAAAGAATGCCTTCACTAACCGATATGTCGGGTATAAAACCATTATTACCGCAAGGTTGGGAGTTACTTGAAACGGATTTAATTACTATGTTAGATACTGTTCAGGCTAAGTACCAAGTAAACGCTAATAAAACTTACTTGTCAGGACTAAGTTATGGCGGCTTTGGTACTTGGCATATGGCGAGCAAATACCCAGAACGATTTGCTGCGATAGCGCCCGTGGTAGGTTGGGGGCATCCAAGTTTAATGGCACCAATTGCAGAGCAGCAGTTACCTGTTTGGCAATTTGCTGGCGGCAGAGATAGCGCGGTTCAAATTCAGTATTTTTATCAAGGCTTAAATACCTTGGAAAAACTCGGCCATGACAAGGTACGTTTCACTGTTCATGAAGATAAAGGGCATGATGCTTGGACACGGGTTTATTCTGGCGATGATCTTTATAAATGGCTGTTATCTCATCAGTTGAATGACTTAAAAGAATAGCGCGCAGTATTTATGAAATTAACAAGCTTATTATTGGCCACATTGCTTTTTTCCTGCTCACTTTTTGCTGAAATAGTCACTGAGTCAGTTAATGATAACTTGAATGAAGTAATCACAGTGATGTCGCTTAATATCTATGGCTGGAAAACCATGCCTAAACACAGTGCTGATTATGCCAAATTAATTAATCATCACAGTGTTGATATTTTAGCTATTCAAGAAGGCGTCGACGATTGGCAGCTTAAGGAAGTTGACCTTAAGAATAAGTTACCAACAAATTATCAACGCGCGATTACCTTGCACAAATCTTTGGGTGAATGTTGGCAGCATAAGTTTCAAATATTTATCAACCACTGTCAGGGTAATCGTTTTATTGACTCAGGACGTTTTGATTTAACAGATGGTCCTAATGCGACCAGAACAGGCGAGTTTTCCTTAATAGAAAAAGCCAGTAATCGTTATTATGTGGTTAATATTCATTGGGAGCATGAAAGTGAACTTGCAAGAATTGCCAATGCAAAAGAAACCGCAGCTCAGTTAAATAAGCTGCATAAATACCCTAGGGTATTGTTGGGAGACTTTAATAGTCAGTGCGACGGCAAAGAAGCTCATTTAGTTCAATCAACCACAGAAGTGGCGTTAATGACAAGTGCAGGAATTGATTGCCTTTTTGTTAAAGGATTGCGAGGGCAGGGTAAAGTGATTAATGCTTCCCCTTCTGATCACCCAGCTATTGTTGCTAGGCTAAGTAAAAGGAAGTTCTAAGTATTACGTTAACAAAGCCTGAAAGTGTCACCATAATATTACCTACTCTTTAAAGTCAACAGTTGTACAAAACGGCTCACTCTCACTTTTATCTGTTGGCTCTACTATGACGACTTTATTTCTGCCTGTTGATTTTGCTTGATATAAAGCGATATCTACCGCTTTAAAAGCCTCATTCATTGCCGTTTCACTCGTCTCGTTTATTTCGACGACCCCAAAGCTCGAAGTAATAACCCTCTCACCGATATGAATAGATGTCGAGATTAATTCCCTTAACTTTTCGGCAACCCTCTTTGCTTCATTGATTTGCGTATAACGGCAGATGATAACGAATTCTTCGCCCCCCCATCGAATAAATGAGTCACTGGCCCGAATGTTTTTTTGCATTAGTGCAGAGAGCTCAATCAGTACTTTATCACCGGCGTCATGACCATAAGTATCATTAATTGATTTAAAATGATCGATGTCGAGAAAAATCATCGAAAAACCCAAGTCTTTGGATTTTAACTCATCTTGTGCAGCCTTAATGTATTGAGAAGCACCAGTGCGATTGTAGGCTCCGGTTAATGGGTCAGTGATAGACTTTCTCAGTAATTTTTTACTTTGTTTATCTAGATGCTGATTCAACTCATTTAGCTGGATTTCCCGCTTTTCACTTGACTGAATTCTCGAATGCAAGCTCAGTTGACTTCGTAAGCTTTTTAAAAAAATAAATAATATCCAAAAGACTAATAT
>CAJXPG010000168.1 GCA_913057925.1 uncultured Colwellia sp.
TATCAACGTTAGTAACGAAATCGTTTGTGCCTTTTGATTCAATTTCAACTTTGTCTAGTTGCTCAAGCGAGCGAACGATTACTTTACCTGCTGTACGCGCGGCGCGCACGGCAATATTTAGCATTGGATGCATAATAGAGTACCTATTTGTAAATAACTTTTAAAAGAACATATTCTCAAGCAAACATTGTCTTGAAAATTTAAGCGCGCAAAGTATAGCAAATAAAAATAACTTTAGCGATAGTCTTATCAAAATAGCTGTTTAATTAATGAACACTATAGCTGATTTACTTTTGTTAGAGAGAAAAGGACTAGTTAATAGCAAATTACCATAGATAAAATTCCTTATTTCTCGTGCTTTTTGATAACTACAGCAGTAATCTTCTATGGTAGAATACTGGCCATCTAGATGGGTTAAAAGAAATTTTTAAATGGTTTCTTAGCCTCGCATAACACATGGTAGAGTAAAATATGTCAGATTCTCAACAAAGTAATACCCCTGGTTCACTATTAGATCGCGTTAAAATAGTATTGGTAAACACTTCCGACTGTCGCAACATTGGTAGTGCTGCTCGTGCTATGAAAACAATGGGTTTGAGTCAGCTGGTTTTAGTAGACCCAATTGAAATGCCTAATGGTCAAGCACAAGCCTTGGCTGCTGGTGCCACTGATGTACTAGCCAACGCTAAAGTAGTTGCTACATTAGAAGAAGCCATTGAAGATTGTGGTTTGGTCGTTGGAACCAGTGCTCGTTCTCGTACATTGCCTTGGCCAATGCTTGAGCCACGTGGCTGTGGTGAAAAAATGATTAGCGAGGCTGAAGAATATCCAGTTGCCTTAGTATTTGGTCGTGAAAGTAGTGGCTTAACCAATGAAGAGTTACAGCTTTGTCACTTCCACGTGCAAATACCAGCTAACCCAGATTACAGTTCATTGAATTTAGCGATGGCAGTACAAACGTTGAGCTATGAAGTGCGCACAAGTTATTTATTAGCACATGATCAAAATTATCAAGAGCGCAGTACCGGTAATGGTAACCTAGTTGCAAAGCCGAAAAGTGAAGATGAAGAGCTTTATCCGGTTGTTGCTGAAACTGAGCGTTTCTTTGAGCATTTTGAAAAAGCGTTAAAAGCCACTGGCTTTATTGTAGAAAATCATCCCGGGTTAGTCATGACTAAGCTAAGACGCTTGTTTAATCGCGCCAGACCTGATGTAAAAGAAGTTAAAATGATGCGTGGGATTTTTGCCTCAATGGAAAGGTCTAGTAAAGAAAAATAGTCACTTAAGAAAACTCGTCACTTAAGAAAAGTAGAAGGAATAATGTATGTTTAGTCGTATCAAAGAAGATATCAATAGTGTCTTTGATAGAGATCCCGCAGCTAGAACCAGTTTTGAAGTTATTTTAAACTACCCCGGCATGCATGCAATTTGGATTCACCGATTAAGTCATAGATTGTGGTGTGCTAAGTGGAAATTGTTAGCGCGTGTTTTTTCTACTTTTTCAAGGTGGCTAACAGGGGTCGAAATACACCCTGGTGCTAAACTTGGTCGCCGGGTTTTTATTGATCACGGCATGGGTATTGTTATTGGTGAAACTGCCGAAATTGGCAATGATGTAACGTTATATCATGGCGTAACACTGGGCGGCACGAGTTGGAAGGCAGGTAAACGTCATCCAACATTAGAAGATAATGTTGTCATTGGTGCCGGCGCACAGGTGCTTGGCCCAATTATTATCGGTAAAGGTGGCAAAGTCGGCTCTAATTCAGTTGTCGTTAAAGATGTTCCTGAAAATGCCACTGCGGTTGGCATACCTGGACGAATTGTTCCTGAAAAGTCTTCAAAAGATGAGGACAGTAAAAGACAAGCTGCAGCTCAGCAATTTGGTTTCGATGCCTATGCTGTATCTCCAGACAACCCCGATCCTGTTGCCAAAGCCATTGGTAGGTTACTTGACCATGTGCATTTAATGGACTCAAGAGTTAGTGACTTATGTAAAGAAGTTAATAATTTGGGCGGTGATGTTTGCTCAAATAATTTACCGGAATTAAAAGTCGGTGAGTTTGTTGAAGATGAAAAAGCCGCGGCACAGCGTAGAGAAAGTAAAGTAGCGAGCTTCGATCCAGAGATCTAATCTATATCTCTAATTAAAGAAAAATAATAGTTGAGTAAATTAGTCAACTATTACTTCTCCCTTGATTCAGCATGGTGTACAATACCTGAGTAAATTACTCGGGTATATGTTTGACTAATTTGTAGGGTTATGTAAAATTGCGCAGAATTTACTAAGTAAGGCATTTTTTTCATGCTTTTTTATTAAGCGTAATATTTAGTCGTCCTACTAAATTGTTTTATTTAGTACACCAATAAAGTATTTGAGAGCAGATTATGAAACTTACCTCTAAAGGTCGTTACGCTGTAACTGCTATGTTAGATGTTACGATACATGCAGTATACGGACCTGTTTCTTTGGCTGATATTTCTGAGCGCCAAGGTATCTCTTTGTCTTATTTAGAACAATTATTCTCTCGTTTACGAAAACATGGTCTAGTGAACAGTGTTCGTGGTCCTGGCGGTGGTTATCGTCTAGGCAAGTGCTCAGCGCAAATAGCCGTGGCTGATATTATCAGTGCAGTTAATGAAAGTGTTGATGCGACAAAGTGTTCAGGGAAAGGAAACTGCCAAGATGGCGGACAATGCTTAACTCACTCATTATGGGAAGGATTAAGCCAGCAAATTGAAGAATTTTTACAGAACATCAACTTAGCTGAACTTGTAGCTAAACAGGATGTTCAAGAGGTTTCCAAACGTCAAGATGATATTCATATCGGTGCCAATAAGAGCATAGCGTTAGAAACTTTAATCACCACAAAAAATGTAATGCACGATTGGTAACAACCAATTGCGCTGAATTAAAGATTTACCATCGGAGAGAGTTAGCGAATGAAGCTTCCTATATATTTTGATTACTCTGCTACTACACCTGTAGATAAACGTGTTGCAGAAAAAATGATGCAATACATGACCAATGAAGGTCATTTTGGTAACCCAGCATCTCGTTCACACAAGTTTGGCTGGCAAGCTGAAGAAGCTGTTGATATTGCTCGTAACCAAATTGCCGAGCTAATCAATGCAGACCCGCGTGAAATTGTATTTACTTCGGGCGCTACAGAATCAAATAACCTAGCAATTAAAGGTGCGGCTAATTTTTACAGTAAAAAAGGCAAGCACATTATTACTAGTAAAACTGAGCATAAAGCAGTTTTAGATACTTGTCGTGAATTAGAGCGTCAAGGTTTTGAGGTAACTTACCTTGACCCTGAAGAAAATGGCTTAATTGATTTAAATAAATTAAATGATGCTATGCGTGATGACACGGTTTTAGTCAGTATCATGCAAGTGAACAACGAAATTGGCGTAATTCAAGATATTAACGAGATTGGCGAAATGTGTCGTGCTCGTAAAATTATCTTCCATGTTGATGCCGCACAAAGTGCCGGTAAAATTAACATTGATATGCAAGCATCAAAAGTAGACTTGTTATCTATCTCTGCTCACAAATTATACGGACCAAAAGGTATCGGTGCATTATATGTTCGCCGTAAGCCGCGTATTCGTCTTGAAGCGCAAATGCACGGTGGTGGTCATGAACGTGGTATGCGCAGTGGTACATTAGCAACGCATCAAATTGTTGGTATGGGTGAAGCTTGTCGTCTAGCGAAAGAAGAGATGGCACAAGATCTTGCACATGTAACAGCAATGCGTGACCGTCTATGGGCTGGTTTAAATAGCATGGAACAAGTATTCATCAACGGTGATGCTGATAAGCGTTACCCAGGTAACTTGAATGTAAGCTTCAACTTTGTTGAAGGTGAGTCGCTTATCATGGCACTAAAAGACCTAGCAGTATCTTCTGGTAGTGCTTGTACTTCGGCAAGTTTAGAGCCGTCATATGTACTGCGTGCTTTAGGATTAAATGATGAAATGGCACATAGCTCAATTCGTTTTAGCTTTGGTCGTTTTACCACCACTGAAGAAATAGATTACGCCATCGAGTTAATTAAAAAATCGATTGGTCATTTACGTGATATGTCACCGCTTTGGGAAATGTTCAAAGACGGTATCGATTTAGATTCAATTGAATGGGCAGGCCACTAAACTCACTTTTTATAAGAGAATGTTTAGTTAAATTAGTTCTGCACTTAAGATAAATTTTAGTGTCAAAAGGTATATAGATAATTAAATTGTCCTTACCTATAACCATTTGGCACAAGCTTGGAGAGTATTATGGCTTATAGCGAAAAAGTAATTGATCATTATGAAAACCCTCGTAATGTTGGCTCAATGGATAAAAGTGATCCATCTGTAGCTACTGGTATGGTTGGCGCACCAGCGTGTGGCGATGTGATGAAGTTGCAACTTAAAATATCTGACGAAGGTATTATTGAAGATGCTAAATTCAAAACTTACGGTTGTGGCTCTGCTATTGCTTCTAGCTCACTAGTTACTGAGTGGGTTAAAGGTAAGTCAATTGAAGAAGCAGGCGAAATCAAAAACACTGCTATTGCTGAAGAACTTGCGTTGCCACCGGTTAAAATTCATTGTTCAATTTTAGCTGAAGATGCTATTAAAGCAGCAATTGAAGATTACCAAAGCAAAACCAGTAAATAGCAGGAGAATTTCATGTCGGTTACCATGACACCTGCAGCAGCTGAACGTGTACAATCTTTCATGCAAAATCGTGGCAAAGGGCTCGGACTTCGTTTAGGTATTAAGACCACGGGTTGTTCTGGCTTGGCTTATGTACTTGAGTTTGTTGATGACTTAAATGAAGATGACGAACTTTTTAATATTGATAATGTTAATATCATTATTGATGCAAAAAGTTTAGTTTACCTTGAAGGCATTGAACTTGATTTTGTTAAAGAAGGCTTAAACGAAGGTTTTAAGTTCACCAACCCTAACGCCAAAGGTGAGTGTGGGTGTGGTGAATCTTTCAACGTATAATGTTTCTACTTAGCTCTTTGTTATTTTAACCAGCTTCTTCGTCAATAGTGCTCATTGACATGCGTCAACTCCGCGCTATTTTCTTGAAGCTGAGATAAACTAACGTTGAGCTAAATAGAAAGCTTTATAGGCTACTTTTATATCTAGAGAAGATTCATTTTGAATTACTTTCAATTATTCGGCATCGAAGTCTCATTTGATGTTGATTTACAAAACCTTTCTTCAAGTTACCAAACGTTGCAAAAAACTGTGCATCCTGACAAGTTCGCTCATGCCTCTGAGCAAGAGCAGCGTATTGCGGTACAAAAATCTGCACAAATAAATGATGCTTATCAAACGTTAAAAAATCCATTACAGCGTGCTGAATATATTTTAGTGCAACGTGGTGTTGATATGCCTAATGAACAGCACTCCTTTAGTGATAACAGCTTTTTGATGCGTCAGATGGAATTGCGTGAAATGCTTGAAGAAGTGAAATTTGCTAGCGATGTTGATGCGGCTTTATTTGAAGCTCAACAAGTCTTAGCGACTGAGTATCAGCAAGTGTCAGTGCAAATGCAGACTCAAATACTTGAAGATACGGCTGATTCTAATAAGAGTGCTTGTGATAATTTAAGAAAGTTAAAATTTTATCAAAAGCTTAATGTTGAAGTAGATCGTCTCGAAGACAGCTTATTTGAAGACTAGCTTATAAAGCTTTAAAATCAGCTTGAAATAATATTAATCCACCTCCAGAAAATTGAAATAACACCATGGCTTTATTACAAATTGCAGAACCCGGACAAAGTACCGTTCCTCATGAACACAGACTAGCTGCAGGTATCGATTTAGGTACAACAAACTCATTAATCGCCAGTGTACAAAGTGGTAGTGCGACGACGTTAAGTGACGAGCAAGGACAAGATATTCTGCCTTCAGTGGTTAGCTATCAAGAAAGCGATGTTCTGGTTGGTCAACGTGCCCAAAAATTTAGTGTTGATGATGCGCAAAACACGGTCACTTCAGCTAAACGTTTAATTGGCCGATCTTTATCTGATATTCAAAGTAAATATCCATCATTGCCATATCAATTTTGTGGTGATGAAAACCACCCAGAAATTGTAACTCGTCAGGGGAAAGTTAATCCTGTACAAGTTTCTGCAGAAATTCTAAAAACGTTAAATCGTCGCGCTGAAGCCGCTTTAGGTGGTGAATTAACGGGAGTGGTTATAACTGTACCGGCTCACTTTGATGATGCGCAAAGACAAAGCACTAAAGATGCGGCAAAATTAGCGGGTGTTAATGTTTTACGTCTATTGAATGAACCTACCGCTGCTGCCGTTGCATACGGTCTAGACTCTGGTCAAGAAGGTGTGATTGCGGTATATGATTTAGGTGGTGGTACTTTTGATATTTCTATTCTACGTTTAAACCAAGGTGTTTTTGAAGTTTTAGCCACAGGTGGAGATTCAGCCTTAGGTGGCGATGATTTTGATGTAGCACTTGTTGACTATCTTGTTGAACAGGCAGGGTTGTCGCGTCCGCTTTCTCCATCACTAGAGCGCCAGTTGATGCAACAAGCTTGCTTCGCCAAAGAACAACTGACTACGCTAAGTGACGTGGAAGTGACCTTGTCATTAGATAACAACAGCACATGGCAGGGAAGTCTTTCAAAAGCGACTTTCGAACAACTTATCTCTGCCTTAGTGAAGAAAACCTTACGTGCGTGTCGCCGTTCTTTGAAAGATGCTGACATCACTGTTGATGAAGTGATTGAAGTGGTGATGGTTGGTGGCTCAACTCGTGTGCCTCTAGTACGTGGTGAAGTAGAGAAGTACTTTAATAAGCCGCCATTAACTTCAATAGATCCAGATAAAGTGGTTGCTATTGGCGCTGCAATTCAAGCGGATATCTTAGCGGGTAACAAGCCTGACAGCGATATGTTATTGCTTGATGTGATTCCATTATCCCTTGGTTTAGAAACCATGGGTGGACTAGTTGAAAAGGTTATCGCAAGAAATACCACTATCCCTGTAGCTAAAGCACAGGAGTTTACCACCTTTAAAGATGGTCAAACGGCTATGGCTGTTCATGTATTACAAGGTGAGCGTGAATTGGTTGATGATTGTCGTTCGCTTGCACGTTTTGAATTACGTGGTATTCCGGCAATGACAGCAGGTGCTGCCCACATTCGAGTGACTTTTAAAGTGGATGCTGACGGATTACTGTCTGTTTCAGCCATGGAAAAATCAACGGGTGTTGAATCAAGCATAGAAGTGAAACCTTCATTTGGTTTAGATGATGCGCAAATCAGTCAAATGATAAAAGACTCAATGAGTAATGCTGAAGATGATATGCAAGCACGCATGTTAAAAGAGCAACAAGTAGAAGCTTCGCGTGTTATTGAGTCTGTGCAAGCAGCGTTAGTTGCTGATGCTAATTTGCTAAATAGTGATGAAATAGCGGCTATTGAAGCTGATATAAAGTCTCTGGCTCAAATTAGCCAAGGTAGTGATAATAAAGCGATAGAAACAGCTATCGATAAATTAAATGATGCGACAGCTGTTTTTGCTGAGCGTCGAATGGATAGTTCAATCAGTCAAGCCCTTGCTGGGCAGTCAGTTGATAAGATTTAAATATGCTGTAGGCGAGATTTTATTCTCGCTTAAAATTGATAAGATAATAGTGCGGACAAGTTTACGCCTACAAAGAGATTAGAAAAATGCCAAAAATTATTGTATTACCTCATGAAGAACTTTGCCCAGACGGTGCTGTATTAGAAGCTGAGAAGGGCGAAAGTGTATTAAACACTATTTTAAAAAATGATATTGACCTTGAACATGCCTGTGAAAAAGTATGTGCTTGTACTACTTGTCACGTCATCATTCGTGAAGGTTTTGATTCTATTGCTGAAAGTGATGAATTAGAAGACGACTTGCTTGATAAAGCATGGGGATTAGAACCTGACTCTCGTTTAAGCTGCCAAGCTATGGTTGCTGATGAAGACTTAGTGGTAGAAATTCCTAAATATACGCTGAATATGGTTTCTGAAAACCACTAACAGTATAAAAGCATTAAATAAAAGGCTGATAGACTCTTTGGGTTGTCAGCCTTTTTTATAAATAAAAAATACAGAAGAAAAGTTAATAACAAAACAGTAGCTACACAATGTTAGGGGCTGTTGAACTTTCGAGATTACTTTTACAGCAACTTGTTTGGTATTTTTGACAAGGCAGAGTATGTGATGTGTAGGTGCTACTCGAACATACGATAACGAGGTATAAATTTTACCCCTGAGAGATCAGCACACCCTAGTTTATAAAAATAGTTTAGAGATGGAAAATCATGCAAGTAGTTATTTCTCAGGTATCACCCGTTTCAAAAGTATCAGCGCAGTTTTCCAAAAATAACCAAGTGCCTGCTACTGTTAATATGGCGCTCTTTGCCACGTATAAATCTAATGAAGAAGCGATTGATGATGTTTGTCACTACATAATTAACAACCTTAGTGACATCATTCAGTTACCGGAATTATTCTTTATTGATGACAAAACGATTACTAATAATCCGCAGCAATTGATGCAACTAAACGAGCTATGTAAGCAACTGATCACTCGAATCAGTGCTGAATTAAGGCCGTTTCAATATGTGTGTACAAGTTTAGTTCTGGATGGGAAACATCAGGCAGTATTAATCAGTGAAAGTGGCGTAGTTGCAAAGCAACAACAACTACAGTTTTGTCCAAGATATCCGTGGACTACACTAACAAATGAGCTAAATATTGTAGAGCTAGCTTTAGAACAGGGCATTATTAAGGTGGCTATGTTAACGGCTGATGACGCGAGTAGTACAAGCATAGTGGATACTGCTGCAGTTAATCATATTCATTTACTATTGGTTCCATTTGATATTCAAGCACCTTGTGAGGTTGAGAATCACTTACTCTCTCGTGCTGCTGAACGTGAAATTTGTATTGCTGCGGCAAGCCGAGAAAAAAG
>CAJXPG010000169.1 GCA_913057925.1 uncultured Colwellia sp.
TGGGCGCCACGGGGATTCCAAAGGGGCTTTTGGCGTGTAACGCCCCTTTGGGTGTCGTCGCCACCGCGACACCAGACAGAGAGTCAAACTCCAAACACCCTCTTGATAGGGTGATCTTTAAACTGTCATTCCCGAAGTTACTTGTCGGACATGGCATGGATGCCACTTATTAGACAATGCTGGACGCATATTGTCATGAATCTATATCACTAAGAACTGGATCCCCGACTAAGTAATCACGGGGATGACATCTGCTAGGTTACGAGGCTGTGTCAAAAACTCCAAATCCCATCTCAGCAATTCAATCACCAACTAGTAATGGTAGACTTCGACCCGAGACAGACGCTACATGGATGTAACTTATTAGACAATGCAGGACGAATATTGTCCTGACGTCGAGGGCTGCCGCTTTTCATGAGCGACTTTTTCTAATAAATAACGCAGGCATTGACTGTAAGCTCAAAATTGATGATTTATGTTTTCACTGAGTGAGCGTTCGTTCCCCTTTTCGTACCGTCGCCACCGCGACACCAGACAAAGAAACACACTTCAAGCCAGTCAGTTAACCACTAAAGCTATAACAGCGGCACTTGGGTTCCAAAGGGTGTCACTAAAAGATAGCTCCGTATAACACCCCTTTGGGCTAAGTGAACAACGCGAGACAAAGCAGTGGAGGGATCACTGTTTTGTTACTTTATCCACCTTAAATGTAGGAGTTGCTGCGCCAATATTATGCTGTGGAATAATAATTAATTTTTCTTGTTTATTATCATAAATGAATAAATTCTTGGAAGTAGAGGTGACAATTTGAACTTCACGTAACAAGTTGGTTTTGTTTGACTGGATAGCATCATTTAGCGAAATAGAATAAGTTTGTGTCTTTTTACTAAATATCTTCTCGCTATGACTGTCGGCAATTATAAAGGAGTAAAAACACAGCATGAAGAACAATACCATAATGAGGCTAATGGTTGGGTTGATTAATAAAAGCGGGTAAGTAAAACCATGGTAAATTTTTTGCCAAAGTGTTGGTTTTTTGGGATCAGGAATGCGGTTTAATTGCCTCTTAAGAAGGAGAGTAACCAAGGCAAGGTATGTTGTATATAAAACTACTAGCATTGGGTTGCTTAAAAGCGCCAGCAAAAAATCAGTTAATTCAATATGGTGAAACACATCTACAGAGAACTTGTTGAGTAGTGTGGCCAGATAAATTACCCCTGAAACGCTACCTAATAAATAGAGTATGGTAATAAAGGCGCCAGGGTTGTTTTGTACATAATGTTTAATCGCGTGTAAATCACTATGCAGTTGGGAGTAATACTTGTTTGCAGCTTCTAAAATCATTGTTTCTTTCCTTGATAATATGGCGTAACAATACCTGATGTAGGTTAAAGGGTAAAGGCTAATCCATTGAAAATTAGTTGTTTTTAGATAGAAGCAATGGGGGGCTTAGTTAATTTAATTGATTTTTCCCTGTGGCAACGACGCTCAAAATAAAGCATGATATTACCTTCGCCTTTCACCACTTACCCCGAAGTACAATGGGACTGCTAACAAAGTTACTCTTCTTTCCCTCAAGCATTACGTTTACTCTTTCATGTAAAAGTCGTTAAGCACATTAAAATAAAATGCAAAATAGAACTTGTCGTTCAAATTCTAAAGTTAGTCAACTCCACGCAGCGTATGTATTGTCTAATAAAGGATATTCTGTAACGTCTATATCAATTGAACTCATGATTACCCTAAAGTGAATGGTAATACGATGATCTAATCTTGCTTTCTGTCCGTATAAGTTAATACCCTCTGATATTTAATGGGAGTCATCATGGCTACTTCACCTATTGAACAGGTTAAAAAACAAAAAAGCAGTGCAATAAATAGAGAATTTTGTCGAGTGATTGATGCTAACCTTGTTTCACCATTTGCTCCATTTCATTGGTTAAGCTTAGCTATTAAAGACTTTTTAAATGCGCCATTAATAGCTATTAGCTATGGGTTATTATTTAGCCTTATCCCTATGAGTATTTTCTTAATAGTATTTTCCACTGAAAATCATCTACTCATTCTTCCGGCGACAGTCGCTTTTTCTCTTATTGGACCTGCTTTTGCAACCGGTTTATATGATGTTGCTTGGGAGCTAGAAAAAGGTCATACACCAACATTTTCGCATAGCCTGAAATCAATGTTTCGAAACCCTGTAGGAGAGTGGGGATTTGCGTTGTTCTTGGTCATAATTATGATGGCTTGGATGCGTATCGCCGCTCTTATACATGTTCTATACCCTAGTGAAGTAAATCCATCCATTGAGCAAATGGTGAGCTTTCTTGCTATGGGAGTTACAGCCGGAGCATTAATCTCAGCTATTGTTTTTACCCTGTCAGCCTTTACCCCACAAATTATGGTTGAAAGACGTGTTGATATCATGACTGCGTTAACTACCTCTGCGCATGCGGTAAATAAAAACGCTGTAACTATGCTCATTTGGGCTTTTATCATTGTGACTATGGTAGCCGTGAGTATTTTAACGCTGGGTATTGGCTTTATTATCACAATGCCTATTTTAGCTTTTGCCAGTTGGCATGCATACATCGCAGTTATTAAAACAAAACGCCAACGAGATTATGAATAGTTTTTATTGATAAGAAATGGGGCAGGTGCACTCTAAATGATTGTCGCCACGGCGACACGCATAAGAAAGAGTGATATTGCCTCTGCTCTTTCTTCCCCCTTTAAATCACAGGCCGTTGCTAACAAACATATTCTTCAATTCATAAAAGTGTATTCGACGTAACAGCGCTGATGGTACATCCATGTGCCGATAGCGCTTTGTTAAACATCAGGACGAATATTGTCATGAATCTATATCACTAAGAAATGGATCCCCGATTAAGTAATCACGGGGATGACACCTGCTAGATTAGGTAGCTGTACCAAACATTCCAAATCCCATCTCAGCAATTCAATCACCAACTAGCAAAGGTAGACCTCGACCCGAGGCAGACGTTACATGGATGTGACTTATTAGACAATGCAGGAGCATATTGTCCTGATTGCTGGAGCTGACGTTGAGCATTCGTCAGGAATCGATAACTGCCAAAATTAAACTTTCAGTTTTAGCTGAGTGGGCGCCACGGGGGTTCCAAAGGGGATAGCTTAAAGAGGTGCGTGTAACGCCCCTTTTGGTGCCATCGCCACTGCGACGCCAATCAGTGAATAAAACTCCAAGCGTATGTTGAAAGCAGAAAACTCATTAAATAAGCGTTCATACACCAACAGCACTTGCTAACTTTTTAATAATTATAGGCTTCTGTTACACTTATACCGCAGACATTAAAACCGAGACTTCTTCTATGCAACGCCCACCGCTACGACAAGCCAAGAGCATTGAAAACGTATTCAATAGTGCTTATTGGCATCTAAGCCAACAAGATTTCACTATTGCTGAAATCCGTAGCAAGCTAGCGCGAAAAACAGAAAATGTTGAGTGGATAGAGCAGGTTGTTGCTCAACTTATCGAGCGTAATTATTTAAAAAGCGACTTTGAATTTGCGAAACTTTATTGTGAGTCTGCATTTAGTAATGAAATAGGCAAAACTGCCGTACAACACAAATTAAAAGTGCGCGGCGTTTCGTCCGGTGATATTGACGCAGCAATAGAGCAAGTCGTTGAACAACAAAATGTTAATTTTGATGAACTGGCAAGCAGTCGACTACTGTCCCGGTTCGAAACCTTCGACGGTATTAGTAAAGAAAAAGTATACGCCCAAATGACTACCCGAGGCTTTACTCGCCCACAAATAGATCAGGCGTTATCACAACATCCGGAAAAAAACTCGCTACGCAGTAAAATGGCGATAAAAGCCGAAAAAGCTGAGTTAGCAACTGAAATCATTAAGTTATACCGAAAAGGCAAAGGGCAAATGCTTATTCTCAATGAATTAAGGCAGCGTCTTATTGATGTCAGTGATTTTGAAGAAACGCTTTATCAACTCGAACTTGCTGGTGATATCGATTTTTATCAGAGTTGCAAAGACCAATTAGCCAAGAAAAGCTATGACTTATCAGACTATAAAGATAAATCCAAAGCCTATGCATATTTGGCTCGCAAAGGCTTCACCGGTGATGAAATCAAAGAAACAATGTCACCTGTTCAAGATTAAGACTCACTTTAACTCTTTTGTCGCGGTGGCGTTGGTGGCACATCAGGACGTATATACTAATGGTTCCAAATGGATCCCGACTAAGCCACCACGGGGATGACAATAATTAATAGCTGCGTGTAACGTCCTATTGGGTGTTGTCGCAACAGTGATAGCAAGCAGAGGGTAAAACTCCAGACCTATCGTTTATTACCAGAACAATGAGAATAGTTGCCGTTGCTCATGGAAGATACCTTACTTCCTAAAGTAGAATTTAAAAGCTAAATCAGCTGTCTGATTACTTTACACTGCACCTTTAAAATAAATGCATCTGTTTGTTTTTATGTACAATTTTTATGTGGCATTATTTGTGCTTTAGTCTTACTGAAAAACAAAGACATAAAATAATATACTAGGGAATATCATGAAGAAATTTTTATCCGCAGCTATCCTGACTTTAGCTTGTACAAGCGCAAACGCAGGCCTTATCTTTTCTGATAACTTTGATTCAGAAGCCGGTGGTGCAGGAAATTCATCACTGAACTATAACAACTTTAGCCAGTGGTCAGTTACTGATGGTACTGTTGATGTAGTTTCTAATGGCGGTTGGGGAATAACTTGTGCTGGTGGCATTGGTAAGTGTGTCGACTTAGATGGTTCAACGGGTGATGCGGGCACTTTTTCTAGCAATAGCATAACGCTTGCAGCAGGTGAATATACACTAAGTTTTGATATTTCAGGTAACCAAAGAAATTCGGTAAATGATGCTATGGGCGTCAGTTTAGGTGGTTTTTTTAATGAAGACTTTACTCGTTCTGGCTCTGTAGGTTGGGAAACTATTGTACGTACCTTTACTGTCACTACAGAAACAACTAACTCAATTACATTTAACCATGCAGGTGGCGATAACATCGGCATCATGCTAGATAATGTTAGTTTAGTTTCAGCCTCATCTAGTGCTACCTCTGTAGACGAACCAGCACCTCTTGCTTTACTTTTATTAGGTGCCTTTGGCATTGCGGCAACGCGTCGTAAACAAAATACCTAATATAGCGGCTGAATCTTTGAAAGCTCCCCAGTTATGCAAAGGGAGCTTTTCAGGGAAGAGCTTAAATACACTACTGCTAACGTCAACGGTCTACTTCAGTCGCCACTGTGTGCAAAACAAGTAACTAAGCAGATAACTAAGCAAAGAAGTACACTGCAATATTTCTGTTACTCACCATTGTTCAGATCATCCTCTTCGCCTTGTTTTACCACTGACTTGATTGTTAAAAATACCTCTTTATTGGGGTAGCCATCGGCGATCAGTTGATGTTGCAGCTGAAACAAGCGAATAGCGCGTCTACTTTTAGGTCCCCAAATACCGTCTGGTTCACCCAGTTCAAAGGCTAAAGCATTCAGTTGCTTTTGCAGGTTTTTCATCTCATCAATGCTATAAGGGGTAACTGCCGTTTGTTGTGCCGAGAACTCGATACCTTTCGCGCCAATTAATTTATTAGCCAAAACACCTACCGATAGCGCATAGCTTTTGGATAAGTTCCACGTCATGATCACATTAAAGTTAGGGTAGAGTAAAAAAGCAGGTCCTTGATGACCTGAAGGTAGGTAAAGTTCTGCTTGAATATCATAATCAGGTAAAGACTGGTTATTAGTTTTCTTTATGCCTAGTTGCTGAAAATAGCTCAAAGGGTAGTATTGATCAAAAGCCACTTTATCGAAGGAAAAATTGTCAGGTAATTTGATTTCTCTGCCCCAACGTTCTTTGGTTTGCCAGCCTATTTTATTTAGGTAATTCGCCGCTGTGGTTAAGGCATCAACCTCACTTTGCCAAACATCAACTTTGCCATCGTTATCGCCATCAACCGCATATTTTAAAAATGCTGAGGGCATAAATTGCATATGTCCCATTGCGCCGGCCCAAGAGCCTTGGAGTTGCTCAATGGCAACTTGCTCAGTTTCAATTAAGGTGAATAAGTCTAATAACTCTTGGGTAAAGAATTCACTACGGCGTTCATCACAGGCTAATGTCGCCAAAGCATTAAGTATCGACATTTTACCTTTGTGCTTACCGTAAACGGTTTCTAAACCCCAAAATGAGACTAAATATTGTCGAGGAACACCATATTTTTTTTCCAATTCGTCAAAGAGCTTTTTATGCTGTATTAATTTTTTTCTTCCTACACGAACATGATAATTAGTCACTCTTGCTTTCATGTATTGCTGAAACGTTTGGGTAAATTCAGGTTGTTTTTTATCAAGGGCAATTACTCGCTCAATTGGTGAAATATCATTAATAACTGTGTCCGTTATGTAAGGAGAGAAGCCTGCATTTTCAGCACGTTTGACTAAGTTATTTTTACACTGAAGAAAGTTACTATCGGCGATAGCGGCATTAGCCAACATGGGCACAAGTGAGCAGGTAATGATTATCTTCTTTATGGTTAAAAGGTAATTTATTGGTTTAACAGAATGCTTTGAACAGAGCATAAATGACTATTCCTTGGGAAAATGGCAAATGAAAAAATCCTAGTAATACCATGGCTAATTTCTTTCGGGATAACAATGATTAAATAACCATGATGTGAAATTAATTGAGTAAAAAGTGATAATAAACGGGGGAATAAATTTAAACGGCTTTTTACCACCACCACGCAGAGCAAGAAATAAAACATCCAACCTTTAAATAACTACGTTTGATATTGAATGTTGTTTACAATGGAGAAAAATATCATCTAGTTACGTTTTAATGTCATATCTTATTTCGGTTACCTTATTGTGGGCTTTTTCATTTAGTTTAATTGGCGTGTATTTAGCAGGGCAGGTTGATGCTTGGTTCTCGGTATTCATGCGTATTGGTTTGGCTATGCTAGTTTTTTTACCCTTTTTAAGACTAAAGGAAGTTAGCTGGCACACTGCGGCTAGCTTAATGGCTATCGGCGCCATTCAATTAGGTTTGATGTACGTTTTTTATTATCAGTCATTTTTGTATTTGTCGGTGCCTGAAGTTTTATTGTTTACTGTGATGACTCCGATTTATATCACTTTATTAAATGATGCTTTTGAACGTAAATTCCACCTGAACTTTATGTTAACCGCATTACTGGCAACCTCAGGGGCTATTGCCATACGCTTTAACGCCATAGACGATAACTTTATTATCGGTTTGGTGTTAGTACAGTTGGCTAATTTATGTTTTGCTACCGGCCAAGTTTGTTATAAACGTTTAATGGCTTCCCAGCAGCTAAACCAATCTATCAATCAAAAAGCAATATTTGCTTGGTTTTTCATCGGAGCATTTTGTGTCGCCAGCATTTGTTATGTACTGTTTGGTGATGCGAATAAATTACCTACCACAGCGTTGCAATGGGGCGTATTAGTTTATTTGGGTATTATCGCTTCAGGTGTGGGTTATTTTGCTTGGAATAAAGGCGCTACTTTGGTGAACGTCGGTGCGCTGGCTATTATGAATAACTTGCTGATCCCCGCCGGAATTATCGTTAATTTAGTGATTTGGAATCGTGATGCAGATATTGCTCGGTTAGCTTTTGGCGGCTCACTCATTGTGCTGTCGTTATTATTAAATCAATGGCTAGAGAAGCGAAGAAACTTACCTAAAGCAAGCTTATAAGTAAAATGTTCTACAGAATGCGTGCTCTAAGGGAGACTCCTCTGTCTATGCTTTTAAGAACTAGCTCCCCGACTAAGTGAACACGAGGATGACATCTTAGTCAGTGATCACTGGAATGACATCTTAGTCAGTGAGCACAGAATGATGTTTTAGTCCCTGAACTAGCGGTGACGTTTTTCTTAGTGAGCAGCATGAAATCAGGGATAGTCATTTCGAGGCTAGTAATAAATAAAAACTGTGAGTATTTATTACTAGCTCTGTTTTCTTACCTTCGTTTTTTTCTTGAGTTAGTTGTTTTTTTATTGCCTTTTTGATTTGGCTTTTTTCCTTGTTTGTTTTTCTTAGTTTGCACTGGCGTTTTTGAAAACTCTTTGTGAAAAGGTTGCTCTGTTGCCACAGGAATAACTTGTCCAATGCTATTTTCAATAGTGGTTAATTGCCTGACATCATTTTGTACCGCAAATGAAATTGCCATACCGCTTTTGCCTGCACGTGCTGTTCGTCCTATGCGGTGGATGTAATTTCTTGGATCTTCCGGCAGATTATAGTTAATCACTAAGCTGATATTATCAACATCAATGCCCCGCGCGGCGACATCTGTTGCCACTAATACTCTTAACGAAGACGATTTAAAGTTTTGTAAGGCTTGCTCTCTAACGGCTTGTGTTTTACCACTGTGCAGGCTAGCGGCAGTTATTGATGCTTTTTCTAGCGCTTTAACAATAATGTCAGCACCATACTTTGTTTTACAAAATATAAGCACTTTTTCATACTCAGCTGTTTTTAATATTTCAAAAAGCAAAGGAACTTTGTTCGACTTTTCAAGGTGGTATACACTTTGATTAACCAAGTCGATTGTTACCATTTCAGCTTCAATTTGAACTTTTGTTGGCTGCGTTAATATTGCTTGGGCTAGTATCTCTATTTCAGCGGGCATAGTGGCTGAAAATAGCAGTGTTTGTCGTTTCTTTGGCAGTTTAGATATTATATTTTGAACATCGTTAAAAAAACCCATATCTAGCATTGTGTCTGCTTCATCTAGCACAAATATTTCTAATGCCTTAAAGTTTATATCGCCCGTTTCAATTAAATCCAATAACCTTCCAGGGGTGGCAACTAAAATATCAAGTCCAAGTGCTATAGAGTCAACTTGATTTTGTCTTCCTACACCACCATAAACAACCTTAGTCTTAAGCCCTAAACCATCAGAGTAG
>CAJXPG010000170.1 GCA_913057925.1 uncultured Colwellia sp.
GGCAGCGTCAGATGTGTATAAGAGACAGGAACAGAGAAGCCAATATCAATCAACTAGAAAGATATTGGCTGAACATGACTTTTTATTGAGTTAATTGAACATTTAAGCTTAAGTTTTCAAAGGTTTTATAAGCGTATAAGCCTATATGATAACTCTCACCTGCGGGAACAATGATCTGACAACTTTCTTCATTGCCGTTAACATATGGACGACAATCGTAAGTTCTTTTACTTGGCTCAGAGCCTGCTTTAACATACAAATCTGCATCACCTGTGCCACCACTAATGGTAATCGTTAAGCTGCCTGCTGCTTGGGGTACAACTTCAAAATAACTCCAAGTTCTTGCCGATGCGTTAACCGTTGTATCTAACAGAACATCTGTAGTTGGCTCTGTTGGAGGATCTGTTGGGTCCGTTGGATCGGTTGTGCCACCAGCAAGGGTGATCAACCAGTTTTGCCATTCTTGTTCATAACTATATCCCCAAGCATTCAAGTTGGCTTGATAATTCGTCCAATCACCTGAGCGTTGAGTAGCACGTTGCACTCGGATATCATCCATGTGGTTTTCAAACATAAAACGAACACCCAAGTAGCCCCAACGATAAATCTCATCAGAAGTATTGCTGTAGCTGGTGTTAAAAACGTCAGATAAACTACGGTTAGCGCCAGCTGCATTAATCAGTGCTACGGCTTCCGCGTTATTATCTTCTAACGAGATATACTCACCTAAACCTTCTGACCACCACACTGTCGATGAAGGGTAATCTGAAAAGTTTCCTTTTAAATTGAAACGACCATCAAGGTAGTGCACATATTCATGTTTTAAATTCCAAATTTGGAACTCTGGTCGTAACCAATCCGCTTCATGCGCATAAAACGCTGCTTGGTTTGAAGGGTCTGTTGCATCACCTTCAATATACATACCGCCATTGTTAGTATTTATATTAAATAACCTGCTGCCATAGCGATTATATTGATCATAATCATCAAAAATCACCATCAATAAATCTTCATTTAAATCATTAGAAACGGGTAATTCACCAGTTTCAAGACGAGAGTGAAAATAGCCTTCTTCTGCGCCAACTTTATTACACGAATCTTCAAACTGACTGGCAGTCATATCTTGCGCTCGAAATTTAAGCGTGCCACTACAAGTATGTGTTAGGGGTAATACGTTTTCTACGGTTGGTTTGCCCGCAATAGAGCTTTGGGTAAATAACAGGGTTGTTGTCAGAAGTGCTGCAGAGATTGCACTTAATTTAGCGGTTGTATTATGTTTCATGATGAATCCTACTTAGTGTAATAGTTGCCTCCCTAGCTTATTTTTATTAGCGTTTTCTCCCTCGCCTGAATGTTTTATATACCACTAGAAAGACAGATACAATATATTGCATACAATATTCCGACTTATTTTTAACGGAGTTGTTACATGGTAATAACTTGTTTATACAAGTTTACTTACTGATTATGTTTGTAAAATAGACATTAATTGGTGAATAATTTTTAAGAAATAAATATGAAAAATAATAAAAATTTAATTAAATAAAAAGGGAGAAAACTTTAAGGGGTAACCCTTAACTTATTGCTAGTGGTAGCCGCAAACAAAAAAGCCACCTAAATAGGTGGCTCATCAGCAGCATAAGTTATTATTGCTATGACGCTTTATTTTCAAGCGCCAAAATTTGTTCCTCAACAATAGCTAATGTTGCTTTTTGGGTTACCAAGGTAGCATCAAAAGCGGCTTGGCTATCACCATTTTTAATATGCTCAAAAATATCAACATGAGCTTGATATTCATCCAAGGTCACCGGGATCATACGGTTAGTAAAACGAATATTCACTTTTAGCGCTGTCGTTATAAAGTTTTTTAACTGGATAAAGAAAGGGTTATTACTTGCCGAAAGAATCGTTTGATGAAACTCAATATCGGCTTCGTGGGTATCATCTTGGCCGTTGGTTGCATTTTTCATTCTGGCCAGCGCACTTTCAATCGCTGTTATATCAGCTTCTTGCTTATACTGTGCAGCTAAATAAGCCGCTTCTGATTCGATCGGCAACCTAAGTTGTAAAAAGTGCCTCAACAGGTATAAATCAGGCTTACCTAATAAAATCCAGTTAAGCACATCAACATCAAATAAATTCCAATGCTTGGATTCTACCACTTTTATCCCTTGCCTAGGTCTAGAACTTATTAGCCCTTTCGCCGTTAGCATTTTAACCGCTTCTCTTGTTGCGGTGCGGCTAATGCCATACTGGGTACATAAATCAGCTTCTGATGGCAAACTATCGCCGACCTTATAGCTGCCCTGCATAATTTTTTTACCCAAGTCATGTGCTAATTGTTGGGTTAAATTTAAGTGTATTGATTCCATATTAGTGATTTAGTCTAATTCTGATTGCTGTTGTTTCTATATTTGTATGATAAATCAGTAAAGCACAATACTCTAGCCTATTTCACCTTTGTTGAAAAATAAGCGTCTGTTAACAAAGTACTTAACGTATTCACAGCGCTTTAAAAGTGGATTTACAAAACCAGTTGATAAAATGTTTGCTTCTACAACTTTTAATTGTATTATAAATAGTATTGTATATAACCATTAAGATTTAGAATGAAATTACCGTCAGTTGTTATTGCGGCCTTAACACTAATACTTGTTACCCAGCTAAGTGTTCAAGCCACCAATTTAGAACCATGGGAAAACCACCAAGTATTTGCCATTAATAAACAAGCACCACGTGCAACACTTTTCCCCTTTGAATCAGCACAAGCCGCACTTGTTAATAATAAGAACCAAAGTGGTAATTATCTCTTATTAAACGGCTTATGGAAGTTTGATTGGCAGCGCTCTGCTCAAGATAAGCCAACAGGTTTTCAGCAACATAATTTTGACGACAGTCATTGGTCGGTCATTCCCGTACCCGGCAATTGGGAAGCCGAGGGGTTTGGCTATCCTATTTATTTAGATGAGCGCTTCCCCTTTACCACCACTTGGCCAAATGTGCCGAAAGAGTACAACCCAATAGGCTCGTACCGAAAACCCTTTACCCTGCCAAAATCATGGCAAGATAAACAAGTATTTCTTCATATTGGTGCAGCAAAATCATCGTTAGATGTTTGGCTTAATGGTAAGAAGGTCGGTTTTAGCCAAGGAGCTAAAACCCCTGCAGAGTTTGATATCACTAATTATTTGCATGAAAACGACAACCTACTTGCCTTACAAATTAGACGTTGGACAGATGCCAGTTACTTAGAAAGCCAAGACATGCTGCGTATCTCTGGCATTGAACGTGATGTTTACCTTTATGCGACCCCCAAGCAGCATATTTTTGATGTTCATGCAAAGCCAACTCTAAATAGTAATTTTACTGAAGGTAAGCTAACGGTTGATGTGACACTGAAAAATTATCAAGGTAAAAGTGCTAAACACAATACGGTTGAGATAAGCCTATTAGCGAAAAACAACGGCATGAAATTACTGCTTAACAAACAAAGCAAAATAACTATTCCTGCAAAAGGCTCGTTAACCACCTCCCTTAGCGGCTTAATTAATAAGCCGGCATTATGGTCCGCAGAGACACCTAACTTGTATGCCCTACTTGTGAGCTTAAAAGATAATAACGGCAATATTATTGAGTCAACGCGTAGTGACATCGGCTTTAGGCATATAGAAGTGATAAATAGCCAATTAACCGTTAACGGTAAAGCCATTACCATTCGTGGTGTTGATCGCCATGAAACTGACCCACAGCACGGTCATGTGGTAACAAAAGCATCAATGGAGCAAGATATTAAGTTAATGAAGGCATTTAATATTAATGCTGTACGCTCAAGTCATTACCCTAACGATCCGTACTGGTATGAACTTACTGATAAATATGGTTTATATGTTATCGATGAAGCCAATATAGAATCGCACCCACTAGCTATCGATAAAAAGACACAATTAGGTAACGAAATGAGTTGGTTGCCTGCACACCTAGATCGCACCCAGCGTATGTTCGAGCGTGATAAAAACCATCCATCAATTATCATCTGGTCATTAGGTAATGAAGCTGGAGAAGGTAAAATATTTGCAGCCACCTATAAATGGCTAAAAGACAATGACTCTAGCCGCTTAGTACAATATGAGCCCGCCGGAGAAGAGCATTACACTGATGTCTTTGCTCCTATGTACCCTTCAATTGAACGTTTAGTGAAATACGCCGAGTCTAACCCTTCTCGCCCTGCCATTATGATTGAATATGCCCATGCCATGGGAAATTCAGTGGGTAACTTAAAAGACTATTGGCAAGTCATTGAAAAATATGATGTCTTACAAGGCGGTTTTATTTGGGATTGGGTCGACCAATCACTCGAATACACCAACGAAGATGGCGTAAAATACTGGGCTTATGGTAAAGACTTTCATCCTGATTTACCCACTGATGGTAACTTTTTAAATAACGGTTTAATGAATCCTAATCGTGAGCCCCACCCTCACGCGTTTGAAGTGAAGAAGGTTTACCAAGCCATTCGTTTTCATCAAAAAGATAATAGCGCTACAGAGTTTAGTGTTGAAAACCGTTATGACTTTATCAATATTGAACAGTATGACTTGCATTGGAAAATTGAAGCGGATGGCCAGTTGTTTGCGCAAGGACAACAAGCACTTCCCAGTGTAAAACCAAGTAAAATAGCAGCACTTTCATTAAAACTACCAAAGTTACCAGTAAGTGATAATAAAGAATACTTTATCACCCTGTCGGCCGTTGTCGCTAAGCCGCAAGGGTTGTTACCTACTGGCCATGAACTTGCTTTTGAACAGTTTAAATTACCAGTATCGTTTGCTAACAAATTAAAAACCGCTTCAGATAACAGCGTTACGAATAAACAAATAGTTAATAACGTGATGGCTAAAACTGAGGAATCAGCCAACAACATCACTTTTAGTAACAAGCAAACAAGCGTTAGTTTTGATAAAAAGACTGGTTGGCTTTCTCAATATAACCACAACAATAAGGCGTTATTACTTGCACCTCTTAAAGCTAACTTTTGGCGCGCACCAACCGATAATGATCTAGGTAATGGTATGCAAGACTGGGCTAGTGTATGGCAAACTGCCAGCAATAAGTTACAACTAAGTTCATTTGCTAGTAAAGAAGTGGCTCAAGGCTTCGAGGTGATAACAAGCTATAAATTGCCTGACTTTAGTGGTGTCTACCAAGTGAATTACACCATAAATAATAAAGGTGAGATTAAAGTCGACGTTAAATTAACCCTTGCTCCAGAACAAAAATTACCGAATTTACCACGCTTTGGTATGCAACTAACCATGCCGGGCGAATTTAAAAAACTATCATGGTTTGGCCGTGGACCGCACGAAAGTTATGCCGACAGAAAAACCTCTGCCGCTATCTCTGTCTATAAGAGTTTAGTGACCGAGCAAATTCATCACTATGCCCGCCCACAAGAGAATGCCAATAAAACCGACGTCCGTTGGATAGCGCTAAAAAATAGCCAAGGATTAGGTTTATTAGCCCTTGGTGAAAATGCGCTTAACACCAGCGCTTGGCCATATAAACAAAGCGATATTGATTTTATTAATGGGAAAGACGGCTCAGCGTCTGCATCAGGTTTAGTACCAGTAACCACGAAACATGGCGCAGAAGTCCCTATGAGAGATTTAGTGACCGTTAATATTGATCATAAACAAATGGGCGTGGGTGGCGATACCTCATGGGGACGTTTAGTTCATGCGCAATATACTATCCCTGCTCAAGATTATCAGTACAGCTTTACCTTGATTCCTTTTACTCACACAACGAAAGATATTGCTGAACTTGCGCGCTCAAGAAAAGCTCACTAAGCCTTATGAGTTAAGGTAAAGTTAAGACAAACGTATATCACTATTTTTACTAAGCGGAGCTAGGCAGCTCTTCGTAAAATTAGGCAAAATATAGTAAAACCAAGAATTATTAAAGCCTCTAACCAAAAACTTAGAGGCCACATTAACGAGGCAACAATGACAACAGCTAACACCCCAACATTTTCAGAGTCTGAAATTCTTGAAACTTTAGCGCAGCAATACCAGTTATCTGGACAATTAAAAGCCTTGCCCGGTTATTGCGATCAAAACCTATTATTAACGACAGCAGAAAAACAAAAATTTATCATCAAAATAGCCAATGCGAATGAAGCGAACATTGAGCTAGCAATGCAAAATGAAGCCATGGCGCATTTAACAACAAAAGAGTGTGCAGTGCCCCATGCGATTAAAAACTCGCAAGATCAAACCATTAGCGTTATTGCTACCTCTGATAAATCAGCACAGCAAAGCTTTAACCTAAGGGTATTAACTTACCTTGCTGGCGATTTTTATGCAGATGCGCCATCAATGAGCCATAACAAATCATTGTGGGGTAATTTAGGCAAATTCATGGCACAAATGAATATTGCCTTAAGTGATTTTACCCACCCTGGCGCTTTTCGTTATCTAGAGTGGGATTTAGCTCAAGGCTATCGCGTATGCATGAGCAAAAAACAGCTACTACTGGATGAGCAAAGACTACAGGTTGATAACTTCCTAAAGCTTTATCAAAGCCAAACCATGCCGGTATTGTCACAGTTACCGCAAGGAGTAATTCATAACGATGCTAATGATTACAACTTATTGATTGATAACAAAAATGCGCCGAATCGCATCGCGGGTATTATCGATTTTGGCGATATGGTTCATAGTCACGTCATTAATGAGCTGGCCATTACTTGTGCATATGCTTTGATGGGTGACAAACAAGATGACTTGTTAACCGTGTTAAGCGCCATAGTGGCAGGTTATCATCAAAACAAGCCACTACTCGATATTGAGTTAGAGGTACTTTATTCGTTAATTGCCCTGCGATTATGTACCACGGTTTGTAACTCGGCCTTAGCGATTAAACAACAGCCTGATAATGAATATTTATTGGTTTCCGTAAAACCTGCATGGAAAGTACTAGAGCAATTAAGTGCCCTTAACCCCTTCTCCGTTTTATGTCAGTTACGCCAGGCTTGTAAACTGCCTGTAGATAGCGGCATGAACTCTGATAATATAGTTCGCTATCGTAAACAACACTTAGGTAAAACCTTAAGTCTAAGCTATAACGAGCCGTTAAAAATCGTTAGAGGCCAAGGTGCTTATTTATTTGACCACTTAGGCACGCCTTATTTAGATATGGTTAATAATGTTTGTCATGTAGGCCATTGTCACCCTAAAGTTGTCTCTGCCGGACAAGCGCAACTTGCCAAACTTAATACCAACACCCGTTATTTACACGATAATATTGTTAATTACAGCAATAAACTATTAGCAACCATGCCTGATGAGTTATCGGTCTGCATGCTTGTTAATTCAGGCAGTGAAGCCAATGAACTCGCTTTTCGGTTAGCACAATGCTACACCCAGTCAAAAGAATTATTGGTAGTTGATGGTGCCTATCATGGCAATACTAGTGCCTGTATCGCCGCCAGCCCCTATAAATTTGATGGCCCGGGTGGTGAAGGTGCTCAAGCGCACGTTCACAAAGTGACTTTGCCAGACCCTTATCGCGGTGAATTCCAAGGCAATACGCCAGCAAGTGCTCAAGCTTATGCCGATAGCGTTAACCAAGTGCTAAACCAACTGCAGCAAGATAATAAAAAACCGAGCGCCTTTATTTGTGAGTCTTTACAGGGAGTTGCTGGTCAAATCATTATGCCTGATAGCTACTTATCTGAAGTTTATCAGCAAGTAAGAGCTGCCGGTGGTGTTTGCATTGCTGATGAAGTACAAGTAGGTTTTGGTCGTGTTGGTACACACATGTGGGCGTTCGAAACCCAAAATGTTATCCCTGATATTGTCACCTTAGGAAAACCAATTGGCAATGGTCACCCAATGGCAGCCGTTATTACCACGCAAGCCATTGCCGATGCTTTTATTACTGGCATGGAGTACTTTAATACTTTTGGTGGCAACCCTGTTTCATGTGCCATTGGTAGTGCCGTGCTTGATGTTATCGAGCAAGAGCAACTGCAACAGCATGCCCTAACCACGGGGAAATATTTCAAACAGGCACTGGTTAACTTACAACATAAATTTGACTTAATTGGCGATGTTCGCGGACTAGGATTGTTTATTGGCGTAGAACTGGTAGAAGACAGAGAAACAAAAGTACCCGCCACTAAGCAAACGGCATGGCTAGTTGAGTTTTTCAAACAACATCATATTTTGTTGAGCACTGAAGGTCAGTTTTATAACATTTTAAAAATAAAACCACCTTTGGCATTTTCTAATCAAGATGCTGACAAGTTTATCAAAGTATTAGAGCTAGGCTTAACGCAACTAGAAAATGACTTAGCTAGCAAGTAACTTAGCTCGTGGTTGACTTAGTTCGTGAGCTTACCAGCTAGTTTGGCGCTAAAGTAACAGCAGATCGTCTCTAATGGCAATCTGCTTTTTTATTTACTTGACTAAATACTACCAAGAGCCATCAAATATAAAACTAACGGCTAATCATTACCCTCTTGTTAAATGCAATTATTTAATAGGTTTTCTAGTGCAATAGTTATTTTATCTTATTGATAAGCCTGTACAATATTTAAAAACCTTAATTTATTAAAACATAAGACTTTATAAGCTACTGAAACTGTCTCTTATACACATCTGACGCTGCCGACGA
>CAJXPG010000171.1 GCA_913057925.1 uncultured Colwellia sp.
CAACGATGGTATCGCCACTAATCAAAATAGCGAAAGCATCACTAGCACTAATCTTGATTCGGATAAAACCGTATTTGCCCAAAAAACACGGATAAAACCACAAACGGCAAGTGACAACATCTTGGGTTCAGATAATGCCTTGGGTGCAGATAATACCCTGGATGCAGATAATAATGCTGTTAATAACGCGGATTCAGATAAAACCGTTTTTGCTCCAAGAACGCCAACTAATCCGCCTGTAGAACATGATGATGCTACGCGGTTTAGCCCGAGCAGTTTTAGCCCTAGTACCAATGATCCACAGCTAAACTCGAGCGAAAACAACAGCAATTCTGATAGCGGCAACGCTGTTGATTTAATTAATACTGCCACCGAATATGACCCAAATAAAAGTGCGCCAGTAAGTGATGGGCAAGCAACGGCTAGTAGCAATACTACCTCAGAAAATAGTCAAATCCTTAAAGGTCGATTTGTCCTTGAAGATATCCTAGGCATTGGCGGCATGGGGGTTGTTTACAAAGCGAAAGATTTATTAAAAGTTGAAGCACAAGACAGAGACCCTTACGTTGCCATTAAGGTGTTAAGTGAAGAGTTTAGAACGCATCCTGAAGCCTTTATTTCCTTACAACGTGAAGCGAAAAAAGCGCAACATATTGCCAACCACAACACAGTAAAAGTGTACGATTTTGACCGCGATGGTGAAGTGGTCTTTATGACCATGGAATACATGATAGGTAAACCACTGGATGAACTGGTTAAGCAATACCACGCTACAGGCCTACCACCAAATGAAACATGGAATGTGCTTAAAGGTATGTGTTTAGCGCTTATTCACGCACATAAAGAAGACATTGTTCATTCGGATTTAAAGCCAGGAAACGTCTTTGTTACCGAAAATGGCACTGCTAAAATCTTTGATTTTGGTATTGCCCGCGCGGTACAAAAAATTGATCGCAGCCATAGTGAACAAGACCGCACGGTATTTGATGCTGGTAACTTAGGCGCACTAACTCCCGCTTACGCCAGTCGTGAAATGTTGTTGGGGCAAGTCCCAGATGTGCGTGATGATATATATGCGCTAGGCTGTATTGCATATGAAATGCTAACCGGCGATCACCCCTTTAGTCGTTTACCTGCTGATGAAGCATACGATAAAAAATTAAAACCTAAAAAAATTCAAGGGATCAAAAAGCGCTACTGGAAAGCTATCGAAGCCGCGCTGGCGTTTGAACGTAAAGATCGCATAGCCTCAGTTGAAGCTTTTTATAATGAGATCACGGAAAAGAAAAAAGCCAGTGGTTTAGTTGGTATAACCTTAGCTTTGGCATTAGCGGGTTCTGGTTTCGCAGCGTACGAATACCTTAAGGCAGAAGAACCTCAAGTGTCACAAGCAGAGTTGATGAACCAGCTTGAATTTAAGATCCGTTATCAAGTACTACAAGAAAATATAGAGCGCTTTATAGCTGCGCCAAGTTTTTCTAATGAATGGCAAGGATCGCTTTGGGAAGAGGTGCAATCGTTAGCAGATTTATTCCCAGAAAAACCAACACCTTGGTACTTCACCAAAAGAGAAGAGATTTATCAGCTTTATTTAAATGAAATTTCAAAAGCGATAACGGCAGGCGGTTTTACTCGGGCAGAAAAGTTAATTAATAATGCCGGTCGTTATAGTGACGACTTAGCTCAGCTAGATAAGCACAAATTTGCCTTAACGCAGAAAATCGCAGACAAAGTAGCGGCAGATAAAAAAACAGAGCAACAAAGTCGGTTTGCTGCGCTTGAGAAGAAACGCAAAGCTGCTCAACAAGCAAAAGTAAATGCAGCAAAACAAACCGCGTTAGCCGATAAAAAAAGTACCACTAACTTTTATAATTTGGCAATGGAAAACGTCAATGAACAGCTTAGCTGTACCCAGCGTTTGAATATGCGTGACTTTAAAATAGCGATTGAAAAACTGCGTACCTTAGATTATTCGCGTTATAAAAAGTCTGAAAAATCTATCACTAAATCACTCGCTTCTTGCATAGTCACTATGGGGCAAGTTAGCCCAGATTATGCCAAAGACGCTAAACGTTACGCATTACTGTTGTTTAAAGACAGCAGTGATATTGCTAGAGTTGTTATTAAAGAAAAAGATGGCTGTCAGCTTTCAATTGCCGGACTTGGCGCAAGAGGCTCGCGCGCCTCCTGCAAAGATACCTTAAAAGTAGGTGGCACAGCGCCAACGATGGTGGTAATTCCTGCTAGCGATAAGATTAAAGCTTTCGCCATTGGCAAGTACGAAGTCTCCATTTCGCAATACAACCTTTACTGCAATAAATCTAAAGCTTGTCAGGCTATTTCAGGGCTAAGTTCACGCTTACCTGTGACAAATATTAGCCTGAAAGACATGAACGATTATGTGAAGTGGTTAAGTAAAAACACCGGTAAAAAATATCGATTACCGCATAAGCGCGAATGGTTGCATGCTGCAGAATCTAAAGGTAATCGCCTTGATTCAAACCGTAACTGTCAAATTAGCTCTCGCGGTATTCAAAAGGGCGATGAGTTAATTAAAACCACCACAGGAAAACAAAATACTTGGGGGGTAGTGAATTATGCCGGTAATGCCCAAGAATTAGTTTATCTGTCAGGTAGAAAAGTCGCAGCAGTGGGTGGCTCTTATAAAACCTCAATGGATATTTGCACCAGTTCACACATGATAAACCACAGTGGTAAAGCCGATGAAATTACCGGTTTCCGCTTAGTTAGGGATTTAGTAGGTGGCTAACAATGAATATTAATGAATGCTCAACGCAATTACAGCAACTGTCTAAAGCACATTCTCACAATGAAATGTCGTTAAATGACTACCTGAATGCGCGAAAATTACTATTAGATGCACTTGATCTCAATATCAACGGTGTTGCACAACAAGCGCCGCCAGTAGATTTATCTTCAACGGTTCAAATGCCAGCACAACCAGCAGCAACTGATATCGCTGAGCCACTAGACAAAACGCAGCCATATTTTGCTAAAAAGCTTGATACCTGCATGAACTTTCTTAAAGGCTCAACGAATACATAACTATTTAAACAAACATTAACGCAAGATTTTTCAAAAAATTATTATTATTTAATCAAAAGGTATTTTCATGGAAATTGTAAAATTATTTCAAGCGGGTGGTACATTTATGTACCCAATTTTATTGGTTTTGGCGCTAGGTTTAGTCATTGCAATAGAGCGCTTTGTTTACTTAATCAGAACAGAGAAAGCGACAAATTCTGTATGGTCTGAATTAGTGCCGATGTTACAAGCATTAGATTTTCAACGCGCGGTTAAGTTAACCACTGAAATAAAAACCCCTATTGCCAACGTACTTAATTATGGTTTTTCACGTCATAACGACAACAAAAGTCGTGAAGTGATTGAAGCGGCACTTGAAGAAGGCATTATGGATGAAATGCCGCAACTAACACAACGTACCCATTACTTAGCGACCTTAGCTAATATCGCCACGCTGCTTGGACTACTTGGTACCATCATAGGTTTAATTCAAGCCTTTACTGCGGTTGCGCAAGCAGATCCTGCTGAAAAAGCGGATTTACTTTCTGCCAGTATTGCGGTTGCCATGAACACTACGGCATTTGGTTTGATTGCGGCGATCCCTTTGCTGTTAATTCATTCTTTCTTAATCACTAAAACGGCTCATTTAGTTGATAATGTTGAAAAATCAGCACTTAAAGCCCTTAACTTAATGGTTAGAGACTAAATGAAAAAAAGAGGCTTACAAGGGATACAACAAGCTGAAGAGCTCAATATCACCGCCTTTTTGAATTTAATGGTGATATTAGTCCCGTTCCTATTGATCACAGCGGTATTTTCAAGATTAACCGTACTTGAGCTTAACCTGCCGGCGCTAGACGCTAAAGGTGATGACTCAGCGAAAGTGAAACTGCAATTGGAACTGGTGATACGCGAACATAGCTTTGATATTCAAGACGCTAATATAGGCCTGATTAAAAAAATTGAGCGTAGCCAAAAAGACAGCCAGTGGAAACAGTTTACTGATGCCATGGTTGCCATTAAAACCCGTTTCCCTGATGAAACCAGTATTTCATTACTGCTTGAACCTGAAGTTGACTACAAAACCATGATCAAAGTGATGGACAAGGTACGCAGTGCTCAAGTCGTCTCCGGTTTTGATGTTGAAACCGTGGTGCTATTTCCCGATATTTCTATCGGTGATGCGCAAGGAGTGAATACTGATGTTGCTGAAACGGATGCAGCGTCAGTTCAAGCAGATGAACAAAGTGCCCAAGAGTAAAAATTATGAGTAAGGCTAAGTTATCTGGTCGTTCAAAACGCATGTCGAATTTTGCCGGCCTACATAAACACGGTGGTTTAAACCTCGTGTCATTGATGGATATATTTACCATTTTAGTGTTCTTTTTACTGGTTAGCTCTGGCTCTCAGCAGTTACCTAGTAGTAAAGACATTACCTTGCCAACCTCGGTTGCCGATAAGGTGCCTAAAGAAACACTAATCATCAGTATTACTGCGACAGATATACTGGTTCAAGGTAAAAAAGTTGCTGATATTGCCACGCAAATGGACACCGATGAAATCCTCATTAGTGAACTGGTCGATGAACTAAATTTCAGAACTGAAAACCGCTTATATGCACAAGCACAAGACAGTGAAGGGCAGGCGATTACCATTATGGGTGATGAGACTATTCCGTATCAGTTACTGCGAAAAATACTGGCGAGCTGTCGCCAAACGAATTACACCAAAATAGCTTTTGCCGCGGTGCAAACGGCAAGGAATAAAGGGTAATACACATGACAACTGCTACTTATCAACAGTTAGCGCTTGCTTGGCATCCTCAAAGTAAAAGTGATAAACCTTTTATCATTTTTGCAGTGAGCTTTGTTTTACTCTTTGTTTGTATTGGTTTGTATATGGGCTCGATAGAGCTACCGCCAGAAACCAAACGGGCTAAAGTAGTAATACCCGAGCGAGTGGCTAAATTCATTTTAGAAAAGCCAAAACCTAAGCCTAAACCTAGGGTGATCAAGAAAGAGCCACCTAAACCTAAGGTGATCAAAAAGGATCCGCCCAAAGACAAGCCTAAAGTGAAAAAGCAACAAGTTAAAAAAGAACAAGTACTGACTAAAAAGCAAGAAAAAGCCCGTGAAGTGGCAAGCGAAAGTGGTTTATTGGCATTAAGCAATGAGTTATCTGATTTAATGGATACCTCAAGTATTGATGCCATGGTTGGCAATAAAATAGCAAAGGCTAACACCAATACCAATCAAGCGAGTGCAGCACAGCGAGACTCATTATTATCTGCTGAGGCCACTAAAGGCAGTGGCGGAGTTAATACCGCGAAAGTGCTTAATAGCAGCCGCAGCAGTGTTAAACTTGATGATGCTCAAGTTGCCGCCGCGCAGCAGCAACTATTAGCTTCGCGTAATGATACCAGCCTTGTTCAAGGGAAAGCCAAAGAAGAGCAGGTGGCTAAAGCTGACTTTAAACGCACCGGCAATTATCGACCAGAAGAAGATATTGCTTATGTGATGGATAAAAACAAAAGCAAGTTGCACGCACTTTATCGCAAAGCACGTCGAAGTAACCCAGGCATAAAAGGTAAAATCGTTTTAGAAATTACCATTTCACCTGAGGGTAAAGTACTCGTGGTAAATATTGCCTCAAGTGAGCTTAATGATAAGAAGCTTGAATCACGCATTGTTGCCCGCGTTAGACAGTTTAACTTTGGCGCGGCGGACGTGAAGTCGGTGACAGTGACTTATCCGGTAGAGTTTTTGCCATCGTAGTCACTTGATTAACTGTATCGATAACAGGTTAAGCCGAGCTCAGGTTAAGCATTAAAAGGTAATTACTAACAAGTAATTACCTTTTTTATTCATAAAAGCAGATGAGATAATTTTAAGGAAATTCAATGTCATTTTTCAAAAAAGTACTGTCGTCAGTAGGGATTGGTAGCGCCAAAGTGGATACTATTGTTGATAACGTGCAACTCTCTCCGGGCGAGTTAGTGCAAGGGCAAGTCTTGGTAAAAGGCGGTAGTGTTGAGCAAGCAATAAATCATATTGGCATTGATATTTGTTGTAATTATTTCTCAGAAGAAACCTACACTGAAACAGATGATGATGGCGATGAATCAGAGCATACTCGCATTGTTAGGCATGTAGCAAAGCTTGCCTCTTACAAAGTTGCTGACGCCTTTACAACCCAAGCCGGAGAAGCGCAAAGCTTTGACTTTAGCATCGAGCTGCCATTTTATAGCCCATTATCTTTAGGCGCTTGTGAAGTATGGCTTGAAACTGATTTAGACATTGCTTCCGCCATCGATAAATCAGATAAAGATATGCTAGAAGTACTTGCAACACCGCGCCAAGAACAGCTTTTAACGGCGATGAGTGAACTAGGCTTTACGCTCGTGGAAGTTGAGTGTGAAGAGGGCAGACAGCTTGGGCAACGCTTTGTACAAGAATTTGAATTTAAGGCGCAACGAGGTGAATTTAGAGGTAGAGTTGACGAAGTTGAAATACTGATGGTGAATTATGAAGATCGCCTTGAAGTGCTACTTGAAGTTGACCGCAAAGCACGTGGCTTGAGTGGCTTTTTTAGTGAAGTATTAGGCCGTGATGAAACTAAGTTATGGCTAGATATTGAAGCGCTTGAACAAGGTGAAGTGACTGAAATGTTGGCAGGAGCGATTGATCAACATTGTTAGTGGTTGAATCTAAAAAGAATCGAGGGTGAAGTAACATTAAGTTTCTTTTTCATAATGTTACTCTGACCCTGATTAATTATTTGTTAGAGTAATTTGTGGGGATAGCTCAGACTCCGCCCCCATTTATTAAAACTAATTGTGCTAAATACTCATCGTTTTTTTCAACTAAAGATAGACAACGATTACTTTCATTACGCTCAGCGTTTTCAAGTATTTCAATAGCCCAGCTTGGGTCAGGGCAGCGTTCAAAATTCTCACCATGTAAGGCAATAATATCAATAATAGTTTCAACGTTGCTTTTGCCTATGATATTTAAGCGCTTTAAATAGTTAATTTGCTTGGCGACCCAAGCCTGCAATTGCTCGTTAGTGTAATACTGAAAAAATACAGGGTAGTGCTGTTGTATGGCTTTCCCCATTGCTAGCGTATGTTTATCTAACTGAGGCTGCATCATAGTGTCAATTTGCTCTTGGCGAATAGTTAACATCTCACTTCCTTATTAAGCGGCTGCCAACCAAGTTAAGGCTGGCAGTTATAGTGTTTGCAGTTATAGAGTTTGTGCGGCTGAGGATGTTAATTAACGAACAATTTCCCAGTTACCATCAAAGCGCGCAAACTGGATTGGAATACGGGTAACAATTTCTGCTCCTTTGTATTTAAAGTCTAAGACAGAAGACATAGTTAAATCCCAGTTATGCAACCAGCTCATCTTTCGATTGAAAGAGACCGCAACATCGGCGTAATCAAACTCTATTTCACGTACAGCTGATAATTCATTATTATGAATTAATCCTTTTAAGTGTTTAACCATTTCATAAACATCTTGGCCGTCTTTTTTATAAAAGGCTTGGTCTAGCTCTTTGCCTCGGCCAGAAAATAAGGCTGTTAAGGCTGCTGTGTCATCGTCTAATAATGCTTGGTAAACCGGTTGATATACCTGTTCAATCATCATTTTACGGGTACTTATCCATTCATCATCAGAAAGGTCGTTGTGTGGGGTTAAGTCATCTGCTTGAAAAAAGCGCCAGAGTGGGAAAGGAGTAGGTAAAGTTACGGTTTGTGTTATTTGTAATGCCTTGGTTAGCCCTTTTTTGACTTGGTATTGTCCAACAGTAAAAGCGCCGCTTTCATTAGGTGAAATTTTATTATTAACTACGTCAAATTGTGAATGAGATGTTGATTTTTCAATGGTTTCAAGTAGGCCTTCTATGTCGGTATATATGACTTTACCTTCATCTCTTCTTAACTTGGCAGAGTCATATACTGTTTCTGATAATACTATGCTCTCGGTACTATCATTTTCACGCACGCACAGCGAGAGTGTTAAAAAGCCCTCTTCATGTAACCCGCTTTTTTTCCCACATTTTTTGGCTATATTCAAATGATGAATATCAATGCTATTGTCACCATTTTTTAAGTAGTGGTTAATGGGGTACTCGGTATTGTTAAGCTCACCAATACGGTCTTCGTCAATCACACAGCCATTAACGGCGATACGGTAACCACAATGACGGGTATTTAACTTTAAGGTGTAAAAGGGCTGTTTAAAATTCATAATAGTTCCATAATCTTTTTAATATCAATTAACTTTTTTGTTGCACGGCTATGAATGTTGTTTAACATTCACCGGTTGCGGTAAAAATAGATTTTATTTTTTTTCGTTTAAAATCGTCAGAGGCTTTAAAAACGCAAAAATCAATCAGCGATTTTGATTTGGTAATTTTAGCAACCTCGGATATTTCAATATCTTCAGACTTATCACCACGTCGACCTGCGCTTGGTGATTTTTTCGCTTCGGCGACTTTAGCTGATTTATCTTCCCCGCCGGTTTCAGACTTTGTATACCAAATATAGGCTTCTATTTGTAC
>CAJXPG010000172.1 GCA_913057925.1 uncultured Colwellia sp.
CATCATCCCCATTGCCATTAAAATACTAGCAACAACTAAATCGATAATTAAAAAAGGAATGAACAAAATAAAACCGATTTGAAACGCCGTTTTCAACTCACTAATGATAAACGCCGGAATAATAACCGTCATAGGCAAATCTGTCGGCTTATCAACTGATTCTATACCTGCCATAGCAGCAAGTGTATCTAAATCTTTTATTCTTGTTTGCTCAAGCATGAAAGCACGTAAAGGCTCTTTAGCAACGTTAATCGCTTCTGTGGTGGTTAATTGCTCAGACAAATAGGGTTGAATAGCACTTTTATCAATTTGGTTATAAACAGGCGTCATAATGAAGAGTGTCATAAACAGTGTTAATCCTATGATGACCTGATTTGACGGGGTTTGTTGTAAACCAAAAGCCTGACGTAAAATCGCCATAACAACCACAATACGAGTAAAAGAAGTCATCATAATGACAGCAGCCGGAATAAAACTCAGAGCTGTCATGAAGATTAAAATTTGTAAGTTAACCGAATACTCTTGTGAGCCATCTGGGTTAGTAGTCAATGTCAAAGCAGACATTGATAAATCTTCAGCATAAGTATTAAAACTTATGCTAAGTAAGGACAGTGCAAATATAGTGAAAAATAAAACGCTTTTCATATGCCTTGAAATTCCCTAAACGAGATAATTTAAATAGTTATGATACTGGTCTTTTCGCTGATAAAAAAGATAACACACTTTTGGGTAACTCAGCGGAATGAGTGTTTTGCTCAGCTAATGGCTCTGCTAGACGCTCTATTAATGTAACCTGTTGACTGGTAACACCTAACAGTAATTGCTGCTCCCCCACCTGAACCACCATAACACGCTCTTTTGCCCCTAAAGGTAAACTAGCGATTACTTTTAATTGGCTTACGCCTTGCTGCGTTAAATTGAAGCGCTTGAGTACCAGCGCACAAATCACAATAAGTGCGAGCACCATTAATAAAGATAAAATCATACTACCGGCATCCATGTTAGCCATAACATGCTTACCGACTTGGGGAGTTGCAGTATTACCAGGCTCTTTTACTGTAACCTTTGCATCATCATTGAGCTGTGGGGTATCTCTACTATCAGCGACTACTGAGGCTGGAGCTTGTTGCACTTTTGTTTCTTCAGCTAGAGACAGTAGTGAAGTAAAACAACAAGTTAACACAAATAATATGTGTATGATTTTGATTATCATATCTCTTTTGTCTCTAGGTTTTTAAAACCGTTTTATCTAGATATTACGAAGAACAGCTTATTTTAATTTCTTAATACGTTCAACTTGGCTGACCACATCTGTTAAGCGAATACCAAACTTATCATTCACCACGACCACTTCTCCGTGGGCAATTAAAGTACCGTTAACAAGCACATCAAGCGATTCACCCGCTACACGGTCTAGCTCAACCACAGAGCCCTGATTTAGCTGTAATAAATTACGAATACTGATATTACTTCGACCAACTTCCATTGAGATAGTGACAGGAATGTCTAGAATGGCGTCAAGCTTGCGCTTCTCTTCACCGGTAATTGGCGCGTCTTCTTCAGTTAACTCTTCTAATTCAACCGTCTCAGCATCATCAGCTGCGGCACTCGCTTCGGCTTGCTCATCTAGCGCCTCATCCCACATACTTAGATCTTCGTCTTTATCGTTACTCATACCACTGGCCTCAATTTATAAATTTATTTAAATAGCTGATTGCAAACCTACAAGTCATCTTCTAATAGGTGAAGCTCTGCATCACTATCAAGGCGTTTGCCACCTTTAGTCAAAATAGTTAGCTCAGATTTAGCTGACTCTGGTCGCCTAATTTTCGACTCGATTTTCAATGCAACATTGTCTCTACTACGGCCAAGTTTAGCTCTGAAGGTTGGTAAATCTTCAATAAGCACCGTAATGTGCTCAGGCATCTCAATCGGAATAATATCACCTGCTTGTAATTCCATTATCTGGCTTAAAGGAATATCCACTTCAATAAATTTAGTATTTATTGCAACGGGAACATCCATAATTTCATCACGAAGTGCCTTTGACCAACGCATATCGGTATCTTCTTTATCACTTTGCACACCAGCATCAAGTAATTCACGAATAGGCTCAAGCATTGAATACGGCAAAGCAATATGAAAATCACCGCCACCACCGTCGAGTTCAATATGAAATGAACTGATGACAACCACTTCTGTTGGGCTGACAATATTTGCCATGGACGGGTTAACTTCTGAGTCTAAATACTCAAAAGAAACATCCATAACGGGTGACCAAGCTTCTTTGTAATCTTCAAATATTAGCTTTAATAACATTTGAATAATTCGACGCTCTGTTGGAGTAAACTCGCGACCTTCAATTTTTGCGTGGTAACGACCATCACCACCAAAAAAGTTATCCACTAAGATAAAAACTAAGCGCGCTTCCATGGTGATCAGTGCAGTGCCTTTTAACGGACGAAAACGCACCATATTCAAACTAGTAGGTACAAACAAAGTATGTATGTACTCACCAAATTTAATCATTTGTATGCCATTAATAGAGACTTCTGCCGTACGGCGCATCATATTAAATAAGCTAATACGCATATGACGAGCAAACCGTTCATTAACCATCTCCAAGGTTGGCATACGGCCACGGACAATACGATCTTGCGAAGAAAAATCATAGTCAGAAGTGCCGTCTTTCGCTTGGACGACATCCTCTACTATTTCTTCTTCTTCAACATCATCAACACCATGTAATAAGGCATCAATCTCGTCTTGGGATAATAAATCACTCACTCGATAGTCTCTTTTTTATTACGCTATTTATTTACGTTAACACTCACACTGCACTATTTTATCTATACAGCGCAGCCAATAACTACTGCATTACAAAACCGGTAAAAAGTACTTTTTCAACTGTCTTATTGCCTTCAACATCTGTCATTATTTTTTGTACAGCAGCTAAAGCTTGTTGTTTGAGTGAAATTTTACCAGCACTTGTCGCTAAATCTTCAGCATTGGCTTGTGAAAAAATTCCCAACAAAGTACTTTCGATAAGCGGAATGTGCATTTTTGCGTTTTCTTCATGTTCACCACCACGCACTAGCAACTGTACTCGTATTTCAACGAAACGATCGCGTGCTGCGCCGGGAACATTAAAACGGAACGGCCTTGGCATAGGTACATAAAGTGCGCTACCTACTTGAGCACCCGTTTCAACAGGTGCCGCTTTACCATCACCACTCTCACTATCTAACGCGGCATCAATTTGCGCTTGGCTTGCATCATCACTTCCCATAAAGAAGAAATAAGCACCTGCTCCACCACCAAGTAAAACAACAACGGCAATGATAATGATCATCATTTTTTTCTTTTTAGCTGAGTTATCTAATTTTAACTCGCCTTCTTTTTCTTTTTCGTCTGCCATGTGAACCCTTTATTTTTTACTGCCACGACTTACTATTTATCTGTGACTAATTATTGACTAATTAATGACATAGCCCTAATGGATAGACTATATCCTTGAATAGACTTCTAGCCAATGTGTTTTCACTAACTAATCTCTATTTTAGCCAATTAAGCATAGTAATCTACGCCAGTTGCAGAAGAATCGAACAATTGCGCAGACAAAACATGCTCGACAGTATGTTCATCTGTATTTTGCTTAGCCAGAGATGACTCTCCTTTTGCTCCTCGCCCAGCTTCTTCTTCACTTCCTTGTTGTTGATTTTGTTGCTCAACATTAGCACCACCGACATCAACCCCTTGCTCTGCTAACATGTCTTTTAGTTTATGCATATTTTGCTCTAAAGCATCTTTAGCTTGTTGGTTTTGTACGACAAAATTTACCGCGGCTTGCTCACCCTGCAAATTAACGCGCACCTGCATATTACCAAACTCTGGCGGGTCGAGTGTGATATCAAATTGCTGCAATTTCTGATTAATGCTAACCATGACTTTATCTTTTACCGCCTCAGCAAAGTCTTTCCTAAAAATTGAAATGGTTTCTTGCTGAAGTTGTACATTATTTTTTTGTATTTGAGCTACATCAGTGGCTACATTATGGTTTAACACTTCAGCTGCTTGATGTTCAGCATAAGCATCATTGCTTTGTTTAAGCTGATTAGCTTGTAACGCTTGGCTATGTATTTCTGCAGCACTACGCAAGTTAAAACTATCGACAGTTTTAATACCATTTTGCTCTGGCTGCAGTTTACTTTTAGTTTGCGCTAATAAGTTTGAGTCGGTATAAGCATATTCATCCACTGCCTCATCAAAAGCTTGTTGCTCATTGGTCCCTAATTGCTCTTTTTGTTGATTTTGACTGTGCTGAATCGCCTGTGCTGGTGCACTGGTTATTGACGACTGCTTAACAAGCTGCTCTTTCGAAGTGTTTTCATTTACTGCCAAATTCGCGCTGCTTCGCTCGGCAACAACTTTTTCATGATTTGCTTTTGTTGATTGGCCATTGTTCGCTAAGCTTGAACTCAACTCTACTTTGCCTTCCCCCTTTTCAGCTTTCGCATTCAATTGCTCTGCTGCAATATTTGCCCCTTTGGCAACAGATGTTAGCTCGGCGGCGAATTTAGCGTCACTGTCAGTCTTGGTTTCAACGGTTAACGTCGCCTTCTCGGCAATAGGTTTTAACTCACCAGTGACTTGTGCAGATTTAAGCGCAACAGCAGTTTCACCGGCTGTGGCTTTAACTTCACCTTTAATAATCGGCTCCACAGGTAATTGATATAAGCCAGGCTCTTGTTTTTCTTTGAAAAGACCATTACTCGCTTTTGATACAGAAGCAGCAATATCCGATACTTTATTATTAAGATCTTTTTCAGCAAGTTGTGACTTTAGCAATTGCTCGCTGGTGACACTGTCACTGCTTACGCCAGCTTGCTTTGATTGTAAAGCAACTTGGTAGTCCTTTAGTGCTTGACCACTTAACTCAGCTGACAAAGCATTATGCCCTTTAAGCTGTAAGTGTTTTAATAACTCATCATTTGAAAAGGCTTTAAGCTTATGTTCCGCAACTTGTTTATTTGCTAATTCGACATTACCCTCAGCACTTCTCTTCTCTCCCTCTCCGCCTTTATCCTCAGCATCAGATAATGGTTGAGTATCAGCGCTAATTACTGCACTTGTTTGGCTGTGTTGCTTTCCTTGCTGTTTATTATCATTTAATGTTTGATCGCTATTATAAAGTAATGAAATAAACTGCTCAGATTCAACTAGCGCTTCATTTTTATTATTAGCTAGCTGCTCTACAGTGTCAGCTTTGTTAGCTTGTTTCTCTATTGTTTTATCGGTGCTTTTGTCCTGGGCATTCACAGGAGCCTGAGTTTGAGAGTCACTTTCTTGGCGCTGAGAGCTTGTGTCTTGGTGTTTTTTGCCGTTGGCGGCAATTTCTTTGTCAGCCTTTGCCGCCTCAGATTGTTGCTGGCTAGGGTTATCTTTAGCGCTTTGGCTATCAGCCCCCTCACTTAGGTGTTTATCAACTAAGGAAGAGAAACCTTCGCTATCGTTAATGGCATCATTAGACAAAGCTGAGTCTTTAGCCTTTAAATCAGCATCTTGCGACACAAAAGCAGGTAGAACACTTACTGATTTCATAGTTATCTCAATAGTAGAAGTCGACTAATTTCTAGAAAGCCTTTGTTATAAGCTTGTTGTTAATTGGCTTATACGCTTTCTGATTTTTTCGTTATAGCAAAAGTACAGCAATATTCATTCCAGTTAATTAATTGCATATCTATCATTGCAGTTAAATCATGACAGCTAGTTCATTGCAATCAGTTAATACTACGCGAGCTATGAGCGTCTCAGGTATTGTTGCGTTGCTATTTCATCAAACATTTTCTGCTCCGCTTTATCAGCTGCCACCGCAACCTTTTGCAAACGTTTATCTCTAAGTGATTCAACGGCTTTTACTTTTTGTCGTTGTTTAAGCCAAATGCTTTTACTTTGTTCAACAAGCGCTTTCGCCTGCTGCATGGCAACTTCTACTTGCTTGGAAGCGGTATCAAGCTTGGCAATAAAAGCGTGGTAGTGGGTATAGGTCGCGCTATCTAAACCTTGCTCTGCACGCTGACTTAAACGTTTCATATACTCTAATCTATACTCAGCTACCCCCTGAAGGCGGCTAATATTTTGTTGATACTCGTTCTCAGCAATTTTTAGTTGATCTGCACAACGTTGCTCATTATCTTTTTCATACTTTAATAAGGTATCAAGTTGTTTAGTCGCCATAATACTTTCTCTGTAAATTGCTAATTTTTCTCTATTTTTACCTAGTTAAGGTGTTAACCTTGCGGCTGGGCTTGGGCTTGCTGTTGATTGTGCGCATGCGCTGCTGCAATAATTTCTTGTAACTGGGCAATACTTTGATCGTACGGTATTACTTCATCAATTTTCTGCTGTAAGAAAAAATTAATCACGGGAAGGACATTAATCGCTTGATCTATTCGTGGATCGTTCCCTTTGGTGTATGCGCCAATGGCGATTAAATCTTTATTTTGTTGGTAGAGTGCATACATTTGCTTTAATTGCTTAGCAAGCTCCTGATGGTCATCACTAGTGATCATCGGCATTACCCGTGAAATTGAACCCTCTATATTGACTGCAGGGTAATGTCCGGCATCAGCTAGTTCCCTTGATAACACCACATGGCCATCTAAAATAGCTCGTGCAGCATCAGCAATGGGATCTTGTAGATCATCACCTTCGGTTAATACCGTATAAAATGCAGTAACCGAGCCTTGCCCTTCTCCACCATTACCTGCACGCTCCACTAACTGTGGTAACTTAGAAAAAACTGACGGTGGATAACCCTTAGTTGCAGGTGGCTCACCCACGGCTAGGGCAATTTCACGTTGTGCTTGGGCATAGCGTGTTAACGAATCAAGTAATAACAATACGTTTAAACCTTGATCGCGAAAATATTCACTAATTTGTACCGCAGTTTCACAACCTTTTAAGCGCATCAGCGGTGAGTTATCCGCTGGTGCTGCAACTACAACAGCACGTTTTCGCCCTTCTTCACCTAATATTTCTTCAATAAATTCTTTTACTTCTCGGCCACGTTCACCCACTAAGCCAACAACAACCACATCAGCCGTTGTGCCGCGAGTCATCATGCCCATCAAAACACTTTTACCAACACCTGAGCCGGCAAAAAGCCCCATACGCTGTCCTTGACCAACACTGATAAAGCTATTAATTGAGCGAACTCCAACATCGAGTACTTCGGTGATTGCACGGCGTGATAACGGATTGATAGGCTTACTGTCGTGATGATAATCATCACTGGATTTTATTGGCCCTTTACCGTCCAATGGCTTACCAACACCGTTAATAACACGGCCAAGTAAATCCATTGATAAAGGTATTTTAGCTTTGCTTGAAATGGGTAACACACGAGCACCAGGCATAACGCCGCGCAAGCTCTCTTCAGGCATTAGAAAAGTAATCTCTTGGGCAAAACCTACAACTTCAGCAAGTAAGTCGCCATGGGCAGTTTCGACTAAACATTGGCTACCGACAGGCGCTTTTACGCCAACCGCCTCAAGTGTTAAACCCACAACCCTGACTAAGCGACCTGCAACAGGTGCTGTAAAATTATGAATAAATTCTTGATTCTTTTTAAAGCGCTCAGTTAAACGTACGCTATCAACCATAGTGTTAAATTACCTTTAAGATAAAGAAAGTCTAAGTTAACGCTTATGCTTTATGCGTTACTCACTTTGATGCAAAGCATCCTGCAAGAAGGGTTCCAATACTTGCTTCAAGCGAACTTTCATTTGTAGATCAATATTTGAGGTGCTGTTTTCAATTTGACAACTACCCTGGGGTAATTGAGGAGCGGGCAGTAAACGCCAGCCTTGCTTAGCAATATGTTCACTACCAAATTGTGCTTCCACTAATCGTATATCACTAGGGTTTAAGCAAATTTGTGTTTGCGCATCATTACTAGGTAAACTTTTCATGCCTGTGGAGATGGCCGTCATTAAAATGTCAGGATTAGTTTTCCCTTCATGTAACACCACAGCTTCGGTTAACTGTAATACTAAATTAAGCAACTGTTCTTCTACATTCTTTTCTACACTGGCTAGCGGTTGATGTAACTGCTCTATTAAATTTTGCCAGTTATCGCTTTGCTGATCTATTTGTTCTTTGCCTTGGGCTAAGCCTTGTTCGGTGCCTTCTTCAATACCTTGCACTTTCCCTTCTTCTAAGCCCTTAGCTTTGCCCTCTTCATAGCCTTTAGCAAAACCTTCTTCTTTACCTTGATTAAAACCTTCTTCACTTGCCGCTTGGCGAATTTCTTCAATTTCTTGCGCAGTTAATGGCTGAGGCTCTTCAGCCTCTGGCTCAGGAGGCTCGTAAACCCAATTACTTTTTTTACCTAGTGCATTGGTTTTTTCATTATCCTGCGCACTCGGTTTACCTTGTACATTGGGTAATGACCACACATCTGCCAAACTATCTGCTGTTGGCGTTTGCGAGGCTTTTATCACTCTAACTGGAGGCTTTGACATTAATCTATCCTTAACTACAT
>CAJXPG010000173.1 GCA_913057925.1 uncultured Colwellia sp.
CGGTCTCGTGGGCTCGGAGATGTGTATAAGAGACAGCTTTAAGCCATTCAAATACTAAACCGGCTAAGTACCAAGCATAAGTTGGCGGCGTGTTATACATAGAATCATTATCAGCTGCCGTTTTATAATTCATGATACAAGGCGTCGCTGTCTGAGCATTCCCTAATAAGTCTTCACGAACGATGACGATAGTTAAACCTGAAGGGCCAATATTCTTTTGAGCTCCGGCATAGATCAAACTAAATTTGCTGACATCTATTTCATGAGACAAAATAGTTGAAGACATATCTGCAACTAGGGGAACACCATTAGTTTCAGGGATCTGATTTATCTCAATACCGTTAACTGTTTCATTAGGACAATAATGCACATAAGCCGCATCAGGGTTTAAAGGCCATTCATCAGGGTTAGTAATACTAACTTGATCATTTTCTTGTTGAGTTATTTGAATAACATTTATGTCACCAAAATTCTTTGCTTCAGCAGCTGCAGCTTTTGACCAAGAGCCATCGACAATATAATCGGCCGATTTACCTTTAGGTAAAAGATTAAGGGGCACTGCAGAGAACTGACCTCTTCCGCCACCATGGCAAAATAGTACTTTGTAAGTATCAGGAATAGACATTAATTCTCGTAAATCGGCTTCAGCCTTTGCAGCCATCTTCATATAAATACTACTACGATGGCTTAACTCCATCACAGAGCTTCCGGTATTTTGCCAATTTGTAAACTCTTGCTGTGCTTTTGCCATCACAGCTTTTGGTAGCATGGCAGGTCCCGCACAAAAATTAAAAACTTCAGACATTATCTTTCCTAATTACTTAACAATTACTTTTAAATACTATTTTTATCTTTTTCATGTTGAATATTAATCGCTAACAGACAGTAAAAGCTACTGTAAAACCTTTTAGCTTGCACGTCATTAATAACGCGTTAGTACTCATTTCACTAAAAAAAAGCAATAAAAAAGGCGGTTATTAGCCGCCTTTTTATTGATGTGACGACTACTCTTGATTGTCGTCTTGTGAGTCTTCTGCTTCATCCTGTTGAGCGCTATGCTCAGGGTTATGTTCAGAGTTCTCTACTTCCCCTTCTATTACATCAGTAACTTCAGGCTCTTCAATCTCATCAATACGTTGCAATGCCACCACATGTTCATCATCTGCAGTTCGGATCATACGCACACCTTGAGTATTACGGCCAATAACACTAACCTCATTTACCCGTGTTCGTACTAATGTCCCACTGTCAGTAATCAACATGATTTCATCTAGCTCTTCAACTTGAACAGCACCAACAACTTTACCGTTTCGCTCGCTAACCTTAATTGATACTACACCTTTAGTTGCTCGACTCTTAGCAGGATACTCAGCTAAGTCAGTACGTTTACCAAAGCCATTCTCAGTAATGGTTAATATTGGGCCTTCATTCTTAGGTACAATAAGGGAAACAACTTTTTGCTCACCCTCAAGTTTCATACCTCGAACACCAGTACCCGTTCGACCGATAGGTTTTAATGCCCAACGTTGCTCACCGGTTTCTGGATCAATTTTAATCTCACCGGTTTCACTGTCGCGCACTTTTTCATTAAAGCGCACTACTTTACCTGCATCTGAGAACAACATGATGTCGTTGTCGCCATCGGTAATATCAACACCGATTAAGGTATCGTCATCACGAAGATTTAAAGCGATAATTCCGTTAGCACGTTGATTAGAATAGGCATCTAGGCGTGTTTTCTTAACAGTACCTGACGCAGTTGCCATAACAATGTATTTATCATCAGCATATTCACGTACCGGTAAAATAGCGGTAATACGCTCATCATTTTCTAATGGTAAAATATTAACAATTGGACGACCACGGGCAGTACGACTTGCTAATGGTAATTGATACACTTTCAACCAGTATAATTTACCGCGATCAGAGAAACATAGAATAGTGTCATGGGTGTTGGCTACCAATAAACGTTCGATGAAATCTTCTTCTTTCATCTTAGTGGCAGCTTTACCTTTACCGCCACGACGCTGAGCCTCGTAATCACTTAGCACTTGATATTTTACATAACCTTCGTGTGACAAAGTTACGACAACATCTTCTTCACTGATTAAATCTTCTAAAGATAAATCATGTGATGCATTAGTAATTTCAGTACGACGTTCATCACCAAACTCATCACGAATTGCGATAAGCTCTTCACAAATAACTTCCATTAGACGAGCAGGCGTAGCCAAAATATGCATTAACTCTGCAATTAGGTCTAATAGTGCTTTGTACTCGCTTAGAATCTTTTCATGTTCCATGCCAGATAATTTATAAAGCTGTAGATCCACGATTGCTTTCGCTTGTTCTGCAGTTAGATAGTATAAACCATCACGAATACCGTATTCTGGTTCTAACCACTCAGGGCGAGCAGCATCATTACCAGCAGCACTTAGCATGTCAGCAACATTACCTAGGGTCCAGCCTTGAGCAATAAGCTTTTCTTCAGACTCTTTTCTATTACTTGAGCTTTTAATTAACTCAATAATAGGGTCTATGTTTGCTAAAGCAATAGATAAACCTTCTAAGATATGCGCACGTTCACGGGCTTTTCTTAATTCGAAAATAGTACGGCGAGTCACTACTTCACGTCGATGAAGTACAAATGCTTCAAGCATTTCTTTTAGGTTAAAAATCTTTGGTTGGCCGTTATTTAACGCAACCATATTTAAACCAAAAGAAACCTGCATTTGCGTCAGTTTATATAAGTTGTTTAATACAACTTCACCAACTTCGCCACGCTTAATTTCGATAACCATACGCATGCCGTCTTTATCAGACTCATCACGTAAAGCAGAAATACCTTCAAGACGTTTATCTTTAACAAGCTCAGCCATTTTTTCAATTAGGCGTGCTTTGTTTACTTGATAAGGTAATTCATGAACAATAATTGTTTCTTTGCCCGTAGTCTCGTGCACTTCTATTTCTGCGCGAGCACGTATTTTTATTTTACCACGGCCTGTTCGGTAAGCTTCTTCAATGCCAGCACGACCGCTAATAATACCAGCCGTTGGGAAATCTGGTCCAGGGATATGCTCCAATAACTCTTCAAAAGAGATATCACTGTTTTCTATAAGCGCTAAACAACCGTTGATAACTTCAGTTAAGTTATGTGGTGGAATATTCGTCGCCATACCAACAGCAATACCTGATGTACCATTAACAAGCAAGTTAGGTATACGCGTAGGCATAACAGCAGGAATATGTTCAGTGCCATCATAGTTAGGCACAAAGTCGACGGTTTCTTTATCTAAGTCAGCCAAAATCGAGTGGGCAATTTTTGACATACGGATTTCGGTATAACGCATTGCTGCCGCGCTATCACCATCAACAGAGCCAAAGTTACCCTGTCCATCTACAAGCATATACCGTAATGAAAACGGTTGCGCCATACGTACAATTGTATCGTAAACAGCGGTATCACCATGCGGGTGATATTTACCTATTACATCACCAACCACACGGGCTGATTTTTTGTAGGCTTTATTCCAGTCATTACCTAATACATCCATGGCAAATAACACTCTGCGATGTACAGGCTTTAAACCATCACGAACGTCAGGCAGTGCACGCCCAACTATTACGCTCATGGCATAATCTAAATAGGAGGTTTTTAGTTCATCTTCAATATTTACTGGAACTATTTGTTTGGCCAGATCGGACATAAATCGATGGTATCCCTTAACTAATTCTTTTGCCTAAAAACACTAAATGAATAGCATGGCTATTACCTAGTGTTAAATAAACGATGTTTTAAAGATTTTTATTGTTATGTTAGTGCTAAGTAATAGACACTAAAAATAGTAATCAACGCAGCATACTAGCATAAAAATGTTTGATGCCAAACTGCTTTATGAAAGCTTTTTCAAAGGGTTAAATTCAGGCTAAAAAAGCATCGAAAAAGCCAAGATTTGATCTATCTTCTTTGTTTAAAAAGGTGTTTCGTTTAGAATCGAATTAATAGAAGTTAACTTTAAGATAAAATAGCATGTCGAATACACCACTGAACGTAAATGAAGATGAAATTGCAAAGTTTGAACAAGTAGCCAGTCAATGGTGGGATTTAAGTGGTGACTTTAAACCCTTACATCAAATAAACCCATTACGAGTCCAGTTTATTTGTCAACATCTTGCCCTACACCAGAAAGACGATAATACAACTAGTGGTCTTTTTAATAAAAAGGTCATCGATGTAGGCTGTGGTGGCGGTATTCTTTCAGAGTCTTTAGCAAAGCTTGGCGCCGAAGTTACTGGAATAGATATGGGCAGTGAACCTTTGAATGTAGCTAAATTACATGCGTTAGAATCTAACCTTTCTATAAATTATCAGAAAATAACTGCAGAAGAAAAAGCAACGGAAAGTTCGGAAAGCTTTGATGTGGTTACTTGTATGGAAATGCTAGAGCATGTACCAGACCCAGCATCGGTTGTTAACGCTTGTGCACAATTGGTTAAACCTGGAGGTTTGGTTTTCTTTTCTACCCTTAATAAAAGCATAAAATCATATTTACTTGCTATCTTAGCTGCGGAGAAGCTTTTCAAACTTGTTCCTGATGGCACACATGACCATGATAAATTTATCCGACCGTCACAGTTAATCACTTGGGCAGAAGCCGTTGACTTAAAGTGTATTGATGCAAGCGGTATTCATTACAACCCGATCACTGAAAACCACAAGTTAATAGACTCCCTAGATGTAAATTACATTTTGTGTTGTAGAAAGCTGTAATAAGTTAGGTACCAAAATGTACCTTTTTATAGAAACTAGCGTATTAAGTAATAAAACTGACGGTTGAATTGTTGTTTAAACAAACAGCTTGTATAAACATTGAACTAGATTGTAAATATAAGGTTAAGTCACTGAATAAGTAAGACTTTATTTTTATTATAATAAATAATTATATTGGAATGAAAATTTCAATATAAATAATTTATTAAAATCTTTTTGCTCAAAATAAACAAAATAATCGTTGCTTTTAGTAAAATACTAAATAAAAAAGTCTTGCTAGGTTAGTCAACACTAACCCTGATAAATCGTCTGAAAAAAAGCAAAAGATCAAGCTGTTTTAACCCTTGCAAAACAGGCTAAACCTCATTATCTTGTGTTTTGAATTTTAAAAAACCCTAGATATTGTGCATTTGCTGCTCAGTTGTTATTTTTTAATACTACGTGTTTAGTTCTTAATTGCTAAAACGAGTGTAGGATTTTTTATTAGGGACGTTTTAGCCCCATGCTGGGAGCATGGTGGTGATAAATAAACAATAACAATAACCGTTTTACAGGTACTTCATGAATAACAACCTCTTTGTAACTAAACGCAATGGTGAAAAAGAATCCATTGATTTAGAAAAAATCCACCGTGTAATAGCATGGGCTGCTGATGGTTTAGACCAAGTGTCAGTCTCACAAGTCGAATTAAAGTCTCACATTCAGTTTTATGACGGTATAAAAACTGAAGATATTCATGAAACAATAATTAAAGCTGCTGCTGACTTGATTTCAGAAGAAACACCTGACTATCAATATTTAGCTGCTCGCTTAGCTGTTTTTCATCTACGCAAAAAAGCGTACGGTCAATTTGAGCCACCTGCCCTTTATGATCATGTAGTCAAGCTGGTAGAAGCTGGTAAATACGATCAACATCTATTAAGTGATTATACTAAAGATGACTTTGAACATATGTCTACCTTTATGGATCATAGTCGCGATTTGAACTTCAGCTATGCCGCGGTAAAACAGCTCGAAGGTAAATATTTAGTACAAAACCGTGTAAACGGTGAGATATACGAAAGTGCTCAGTTTCTTTATATATTAGTTTCCGCTTGTTTATTTGCTAAATACCCAAGTGAAACACGTTTACGTTACGTAGAAGAGTTCTACCACGCAATCTCACGTTTTAAAATATCATTACCAACACCAATTATGGCTGGTGTACGTACACCTACACGCCAATTTTCGTCTTGTGTACTGATTGAATGTGGTGACAGCTTAGATTCTATTAATGCAACGTCAAGTGCCATTGTAAAATATGTATCACAGCGTGCCGGCATAGGCGTCAATGCAGGTCGTATTCGTGCGTTAGGCAGTACTATCAGAAACGGTGAAGCATTTCATACTGGTTGTATCCCGTTTTATAAACATTTTCAAACCGCTGTTAAAAGTTGTTCGCAAGGTGGAGTTCGTGGTGGCGCAGCTACCCTCTTCTATCCGCTATGGCATTTAGAAGTTGAAAGTTTATTAGTCCTTAAAAATAACCGTGGTGTTGAAGAAAACCGTGTCAGACATCTTGATTATGGTGTGCAGTTCAACAAACTCATGTACCAACGCTTGATCAAAGGTGGTTCAATCACACTGTTTAGTCCTAGTGACGTGCCTGGTTTATACGATGCCTTTTTTGAAGATCAAGACAAGTTTGAACGTTTGTACGAGCAATATGAAAACGATGAATCTATTCGTAAGAAACGTATTAAGGCAATAGAGCTATTTACTTTATTTGCTCAAGAGCGCGCTAGTACAGGTCGTATCTATTTACAAAATGTTGATCACTGTAATACCCACAGTCCATTTGATCCAAGCAAAGCGGCTATTCGTCAAAGTAATTTATGTTTAGAGATTGCTTTGCCAACTAAACCAATGAATGACATCAATGATGAAAATGGTGAAATTGCCCTGTGTACACTTTCAGCGTTTAACTTAGGTGCCATTGATTCATTAGATGAAATTGAAGGCTTAGCAGATCTTGCTGTTCGTGCATTGGATTGCTTACTAGATTATCAAGACTACCCTATCAATGCTGCACAAAGTGCCAGTATGGCTAGAAGAACCCTAGGTATAGGTGTTATTAACTATGCTTATTACCTAGCTAAAAACGGCCTTTATTATTCAAATGGTAGTGCTAATAACTTAACGCACAGAACGTTTGAAGCGATTCAATTTTATTTATTAAAAGCTTCAAATGAATTAGCCAAAGAACAAGGTCCATGCCCTAAGTTTGATGAAACACGTTTAGCACAAGGTATTCTTCCTATTGATACTTATAAGAAATCAATCGATGACATTTCTGGTGAACCGCTTCATATGGATTGGGAAGGTTTACGTAAAAGTATTAAAGAGCATGGCGTTAGAAACTCAACAGTGTCAGCGCTAATGCCATCAGAAACATCTTCACAGATATCTAATGCTACCAATGGCATTGAGCCGCCTCGAGGCTTAATAAGCATTAAAGCGAGTAAAGATGGGATCTTAAAGCAAGTTGTGCCTGAATATGAGCGACTTAAAGATAATTATGAATTGTTGTGGAATATACCTGATAACCAAGGATACCTTGAATTAATTGGTATAATGCAAAAGTTTGTTGACCAGACTATTTCAGCGAATACTAATTATGATCCAAGTAAGTTCGAAGGTGGAAAAGTTCCGGTTAAACAAATTCTGAAAGACATCTTAACAGCCTATAAACTTGGTGTTAAAACACTTTACTATCACAACACTCGTGACGGTGCCAGCGATGACGTTGAAGTAGAAGATGACGGTTGTGCTGGCGGTGCTTGTAAGATATAAAATCAATTATATCCCATCATAAAATTTCAATAATTAAATAAAGTCGAGCTTAGCATTGCTAAGCTCGCTCACTACAAAACTTGTAGTTCTAAAGGAATAAATTCATGTCGTACACAACGTTTAATCAAACGCCTAATAACGCACTGCTCGAACCAATGTTCTTGGGAAATAGTGTTAATGTTTCTCGCTATGACCAACAGCGTTATGTAGCTTTTGAAAAACTCATTGAGAAGCAACTTTCGTTTTTTTGGCGACCTGAAGAAGTAGATGTGTCTAAAGACCGAGCTGATTGGCAAGGCTTAACTGATTCTGAAAAACACATTTTTATATCAAATTTAAAATACCAAACATTATTAGACTCAATGGCTGCTCGTTCAGTTAACGCGGTATTTTTACCATTAGTTTCATTACCTGAGGTCGAGACCTGGGTAGAAACATGGGCTTTTAGTGAAACTATTCATTCTCGTTCATATACACATATCTTGCGTAACCTCTTTACTGAGCCAGGTGAAGTGTTCGATGATATTATTGTTAACCCAGCGATTTTAAAGCGTGCCTCAAGTATTGCTAAGTATTTTGATGAAGTGATCTTAACCACGCAATTACTGCAATCTCAAGGTGAAGGTACATATGAGATTGAAGGTAAAACTATTGAAGTATCGCGCAGAAAGCTTAAAGAGCGTTTATTTCTTGCCGTTTGTTCTGTTAATGCCTTAGAAGCCATCCGATTTTATGTTAGTTTTGCTTGTTCTTTTGCTTTTGCTGAACGTGAATTACTTGAAGGTAACGCAAAAATAATCAAATTGATTGCACGTGATGAAGCACTTCATTTAACCGGTACGCAGCATATTTTAAATAATTGGAAAGCAGGTAATGATGACCCTGAAATCTGTCTCTTATACACATCTCCGAGCCCACGAGACCGTACTAGATCTCG
>CAJXPG010000174.1 GCA_913057925.1 uncultured Colwellia sp.
AGGGTGATGCCACTCTTAGGCCATAGATGAAAGATACAAGCGAAAAGCCTTGCCCGAAGGGTAACGTCCAAGATAATGATACCTAACCAGTATTCCCTCCTAGTCCCAAACTAAGGAGCAATACACGAAGAGATAAGAAACTAAGAATGAAGATTCTTTAAATACATTTAACCGTCAGTAAGTCACTAGAATGGGTATAATAATTTTCTAATCTTTCAAATTCGATACTACCATCTTGCTCACTGTAACCTCGCTTTTGAGAGCCAAAGGTCAGCGTCCCTTTTCCAAAACGGGCATTAATGGTATCAAGCGCTCTATTAAGCTCTAACTTGTTAGAGCTAGCTTCCTCAAAGAGGTCAAACTGTTTTTTTTCACCATCAAGAAGCTCAACAGCTCCAACCGCAACCTTATATATAGGTTGTGCCGTTATATCTTTTGGGGCTAGGCTCTCGAAAACAGTTCGAACTTGACTTAAAGCTTGCCCCGTATCCGTCAACCCAGTATTTAAGTTAATGTCTATACGTCTGTAATAAGGAAAACACTTATCGTATTTTCCTGTACTAATAAAAACAGATAGCGTCTTGACTTCACTTTTTTGAGACCTCACCTTAGTCATCACTTCAGCACAGTGATGTGCTATTTCTCCAAATAGCATATCCGTTTCTCGTAGTCGGTCCCGATAACTTGATGTAGACCAAATCTGCTTCTTTTTCTCTCGTATATCGGAGTAACTTAAGACACTGACACCGTTAAGCTCAGAAATCACATTGGCGATATTGATGGAGTAACGCTTTTGATAAGTTTTAGGATCACAACGTTTAAGCTCTAACGCTGTCGATATCCCTTCATTTTTTAAGTGACGTTGATAGGCACCACCAATGTTCCATACCTTTCCGACAGGCATCTTACTTAATATTGAGTCAATCTGCTTCTGATGAATAAGACAGCACTGCCCCTTAAAACCTGGTTGGTTTTTACCAGCCCAGCTCGCTACTTTTGCTAGAGTCAATGTAGAACCAACGCCAGCCCCAACAGGTACACCGGTTTCTCTATAAACCCGCTGTCGCAGCTCCAATATAAAATCATCGAGACAAACATTAATGCTGTGTAGGTGTGTTAGTGAGATAAACAATTCATCGACAGAATAGCGATAAGAACTCGATCCTTGCATTGCTTGCTCAACACTCGTCATAAAGCGATCTGATATATGACTGAAGGTATTAAAATTGGCTTTATAAACTCGGCCCTGGTGCAGCCTCAGTAAATCAATGTTCTCCCAAATGGGTCGAAATTTCTGGATACCTAACGTAGAACAAGCCCGATTAGCTGCAATGCTAATCCCCTGACCTGCTGTCACCAGTACTGGTAACGACTTTTGTTCCGGTTTATAGATTGAAGTACTTTCGCTATAGAATCTTGTGCCGTCTATGAGTCCGTACATAGAACATCCCTATGTAATCGAAAGCTGTAACGAACAACGCCGTGCAATCTTAAGTAATCGGATTCAGTCACCCGATAATCTGGATAGGCGGGATTGTCTGACGATAGTAATCTAGAACTTAAATGAACACGCTTGCAAACTAGATCATGATTAAGTGCAAGAATACAAACATCGTCATCACCAGGCTTTAAATGACGCTCCAATAGCATTAAATCATGGTGGAATATGTAGGGCCTCATAGATTCGCCGTCCGCCTTACAAATCAAAGTAGAGTGCTCAACATCAATGAGTAGAGAGTGCAGATCAATATCTATTAGACTGTTGTGTGCAGGCAAAGAAATAGGTTTACGAAAGTGATGGATAGATACTGTGACAACCCCTATCACTAAGAGATCATCCTGACCATGACAGGCATGCTTCATGTGTGCACAAAGCTGAGACCAACTCACACAATATCGTTCATCAAACTGCTCAACCAAAACAATATCGTTCACTAGTGGCTGTCGTGAGGCATCAATGAGTAGCCAATCACCGATAGCAATTCCAGAACATACATACTCAGTCGTGCTCTCAATCAAAAACATAGATGAAGGAGCGTAGACAAACATCTGAGTCAAGTTAAGGGCTTGCTTACGAAACGTAAGTGTAGGGTTTTCAAAACCAGTGATCGAGGCAGAAGCCGAACTTTCTAATATAAACATGCCCACATAGTACTGTGCATAAAACCAGTAAATCAATGTTTAAGTTTAAATTAAGAGTCGCATTAAGCAAATTTCCAGCCACACCACTCAATCAAACTGTCAACTTATCACACTAGCCCCCAATCAAAAAAAACACTTAAACCATTATTATAAAACAAAAAAATCACCAGCAATTCATGTATAGCATTAATGCTATACATGAATTTAAACTTAATTGAAGTGTGTATAGCACTTTTGCTATACATAAACAGAACACTCACATATAATACGTATAGCATCAATGCTATACACAGGATTTAAACATGACAACACTCAAAGATAATTCAACTAGAATCATAATGATCGGCTGCCGAAAAGGGGGAGTAACAAAAACAACCACAACCGTAAACCTCGGCTATGAACTCAGCCAACAAGGACAACGTGTCCTTATCTTAGATTTCGACGGTCAAGGCGATAGTACAAAATTTTACGGATGTGAAGATTCAGAATATTACATTGGCGATGCACTTCTTGATCGAAAATTCGATATTAAAAAATCAATTTACCCTGCAATCATTAATGGGGAAGCACAAGAGCACCTACATATCATCCCTGGGCGCCGTGGCGATATAATGACGAAGCTTGATATGGACATGATTTCGCTTACACGTCGAGAGGAACGATTAAAGCTGCATTTAGAAAAGCTTCAAGGTTGTTATGATTTCATACTAATAGACACCAATCCTGGAACCTCTGTTCTTGGACTAAATGCTGTAATGGCTGCTACAGAATATCTATTCCCAACTGAATATAAAGAGCACAGTCTTGACGGTGTAGAGACACTCCTTGAACACATCCAAGATGTGAAATTCGTGGAAGAAAATGAAATAAAGTTTTTAGTGATTCCTTCTAAGATAAGTAAAACAGCAAAAAAAGCTCTTGATTACGGTACTGGGTATTTAGCGGAAAGGTGGCCAAACAACACAGCAAAAACCACCATTTGGGATCGCAGCCTATTTACGGAGGCAGAAATGGAGCATGAACCAGCAAGTGTAATTAACCGTGGCCATGTAGCTGCACGTTACTATAAAGAGCTAGCAAAGGAGGTCATCAATGAATAAAGACGTCCAGCTACTCGCAGAGTTAAAACAAAAAAAGAAACTGACAGGTGCAGAGCGAGCTCAAGTAAAAATGCTGGAGCGGAAAATTAGCCAATCAGAGAAGCCGGTTAAACAAGAAAGTAAGAGTAATATTTTCGCGACGAAACCCACAACAAAAATCAATCCGCTACCAATTCGATTTTCCAACAACGAACGCACTGGAATAACCGAACTTGCTAATGATATAAAAACCAACAACCTAGAATTAGTTATAACTGAACTTGGAAGCGAAAGAGAAATTAACGATACAAAACTGGTACGCGCTGCCGTTTACTTACTTAAGAAGCAAAGTCACGAGGAAATAGTGGACGCTATAAAGCAAGTAAAACTAAACATGATCAGATAGTAGCTATGTATAGCACCAATGCTATACATAGCTTTCATCTCTGGAGCTATACCAATGCAACAGCGACAGGAAGGCTTAAAAATTCCCCTAAAAGTTAGAGAACTTTCAAAGGATAAAGACTCGGCCTTAAAGGCTTGGCTAAACTACCTTGGCATTTCTCAGTGCGAGTTAGCTGAAAAGTTAAACGTATCCCAAGCTAGAGTCAGTCAATACTGTTCAGAGAGGATTAACAAGCGATCTGTCTTATTAAAGATTTCTGATGCACTTGGTATTAAACCTGATTCAATACCCTTGATAGTTTTTATAAACGATACAAATGAATAGAAAAAATTCAAATGTCTATCATCTCGTAGACCACACATGCGGGGGAGGGGATAACGATGGCAAAGCTCAAACTTGGGGCTAATAAAGGTCGTAAAAACTATGTATAACACTGATGCTATACATAGTTTTACTCTTTAATTTATGGAGATAACTCTCACCCACTCCAATCAAAAAAATCAAGACCCGTTCTATAACATTGAGCCGTAGTGGAAAGACTTAATGTACTTAATCCAGTGAATTAAAACCAAGAGATTCATGTATAGCAACAATGCTATACATAGGATAATGTAGGACTCAAAGAAAAAATACCGTTCATAATCAGTGCAGCGATAGTTACTTTGCAACCTGACTATATTACCGCCTGATATATTGAAGCGAAAATAAGATAAGCCACCATAGACTTCTTGAGAGACAACGACAGTTGATTAAGCTCTGCACCCTCAGCAGGGTACAAATAAGCTTGATACGAACTTACTAGCTCTCATACAATCCAAATTTACGAGTTGTGATCAGGTTTAATTTTTTGCTAAAACTACCTCTATTAATACCTAAAATCCTTGCTGACTTTGACTGATTACCGCGAGTATGAGTTATCAACTCCGTAAACAATATTTCAAATACCGCTGGCGTCACCCAGGACATATCAGGATTAGGTAATTGATTATCAAACCATGTCGGTTCCAATTCTGCTCGAATAAGCTTTTTTAAGTGGTCTTTGTTGATGGGTGTTAGTTGGTCATTCATAAAGGTTGGTGATCGTTAAGAGACTTAATAATTCTGCCAAATTTATCATGAAACTACCTTAAAATCTGCCGACGACGAAAATTGATGTAATTCATGCTGTGGCTTGGAGTCGCTTAAGGATCTGGTTCATGTAGCGTTTAGCTAAAACGGTTTTGCCCCTTTCAAAGTTAACTGACTTATCAGATGCTTTTTACGGTCTAGTATTTGACCTATTTTTTCTAATCAGTGTGTCTAGTCGATTGAAGCCATTTAGGTAGGAGCATTATTTTGAATACAGAACCAACGGTAAATACTGATGAACTCCTTAAGCTCCTTTCTTCAGAATTAAAATTGCTGTCCGGTATTTGTTGACCACTACAGGTTAAACAAGCAAAAGAACCAAAAGGACAGCGTCACCCTGTTTACATGTATTGACTGCGTGGCTAGTAGTTACCTCTCGTAAAGCAACCGACCTACAATTATAAGGATACAGTGTAATTCTCATGAATAACTTAATTGTGCGCTTAAGTTGTCACACTAGGGTGGTGAACGTTGAAATACCTACTTTTATATCTTTCTGTATTTACGTCAATGTTCGCTCAGGCAGACGATACGTTTAAAAAGCTGCTTGATCAGAATTTTGCAACGGCTGTGCTACTTAGTGACAGTGATGCGATCTCATTGGGTTTTCATGACTTCAATGCGAGCAGTGTATTTGGGGACAACCTAGGGAGTATGGAAGCGTTGGATAATCGAAAACAGATTAGTGTATACAACGCACCATTTACATGGAAACTGGATGAATTAACGCTCAGTAATGGGAAAAAGATCAATCAAAACGTATCTTTGTTTTTTTCCTACATAGAGCAAACAAGAGAGTTTAAGTTTACAGAAAACTCAAACAGCGGCAGTGACAAATCGACTGAGAATGTCATGACGGCCGGAGCAAAATACTGGTCAAGTTATCCTCTCTCAGAAGTATGGAGCATACGTTCTGGGATGAGAGCTAATCTGATGTATTTTGAGAATAAATACGATTACAACGATCCTACAACCACATTCTTTCGAGAGCAGCTTGATGGCTTTGTAGTTAATACAGACGCTTGGGCTTTTACCATGCAACCAAGCATCGAGTCTCACTATCGAAAGCCTCAGTCATGGGGGCACTGGGAAGCGTACAGTGAATTAAATTACTTCTATGGTTACGGGTGGGGAGAAGCAAACAATGGCGACATAGGTAACCCCGAAGGCTGGTACTGGATAAATGGTTTGAAAGGATTCTATGACATCGCGGACTGGGGAGGGTATGAACAAACCTTGTTTAGTAGCGTCCGAAGAATCGACGTTGGTGCCGACCTACAAGCCCCCTTGGGAGCTGCTCACTTCTATGAATGGGGCTTAGGGTGGTTAGTTTCCGCACCATTCTTGAAGACCTATATCGACAACATAGGAATTGGCGTCAATCTCAATTATGGAAGTAGCTTAAAAGGTGGCACGATTGTATTACTGATTAACCAAAACTAAGCCACTGAACTTTAAAAAAAACTTGTACAAAACAGGCGGTAAGCCGCCATGTAGTGGCTCAGTGAATTTGGCCCAAAGGTTAGAGGTTTTACAATACCCCAGGTAATCCGTGAAAAGCTAATTTAGTAAAATCACTGACAAGCTTTTGTCCAAAAATGAGTTTCAGAAGCATCGTTTAATCAAGCCAAGTGAGTACCTTATCAAACCCCTTTGGCGTTATATTGATGTACCAATCTAGATCCACTTTTTTGCGCATAACCAGTCCACACTCTTCAAGAGCTTTACATGAAACTCGGAAGTTGTTCGGGTGAATATCTCTCCCAAGCACTTGATTGACGGCCAGGTTGATGACGGTTGACTTACCTTCTTTTACTCCTTTAATGAACGCCTTGGCCAAACATCTTAAGACCTCTTTTTGAACCTGGCTCATTCTTGCTCTTTTCATTCTCTCTGCCTCTTAATCATTGCAACAATAATTAAATTAAAATTCTGAAAATTTGTTTATTTCATCAAGGGATAGGTTCGTGCTGGCTGCTATATGCTTGCATGTAGAGTCAGTATGAAGCCGACAGAGCGAAGCAACGTCAGTCAGCTCTTTACTCATTTAAAGAACAGCTTTGTTCGCGATTCTAAAGAGAGATATTTTTTCCTAGAACCTTATAGACCGTAGTCCTACTGCACTCTAACTCTTTACTGATCGCATGCTTGTTCATTCCTTGGCCTGCAAGCTCTTGAATGCGTGTATGAAGCGTCTTATTAGGAAATCGGCCAAGATGCCTTCCTTCAGAGCGAGCACGCTCTCTGCCTTCATTACAACGCTGTAATATTCGTTTTCTTTCCATTTCAGCAAACGCCGATATGGTCGTATAAATAACTCGACCTACATCGCTATTGATATCTAAATCCCCCAAATCATGAAACACCAAACCCGCTTTCTTTTGCGCTAGTTGATCGGCAATTTGCAAAGCATCGATGGTATTTCGAGCAATGCGGTCGACTTTGGTAACATGAATAACATCTCCCTCCCTTGCAAAATCCAGCAACAGGTTAAGCTGTTCTCTATCAGAAGATTTACCGCTCGCTTGCTCTTGGTAAATTTTGTCACAACCAATATGTTTAAGTTGTTCAAGTTGAACATCGAGCGTTTGGTCTTGGGTGCTAACACGAGCATAACCAATTTTCATAAAATGGCCTAAAAGTGAACTAAAAGATATTGATACACAAGTGTACATGTTCACTTTAAATTATAAAGACTAACTGAACAGTCATTAGATGATTGCGAGCTGTGTCCATAAAGTTACACCTTAATGAACACTTATTAAAAGAACCTCTTAACCATTGCAACAATGATTAATAGGCTCTAGCAAAAAGGTTGGTTTGTGTTTGGGTGCGCACTAATTCAATTATTGCAAATGAATCAAGTATGGAAAATTCACTTAAGTTCAGTGTCCAGTCTGACTGGAGCGATCATTCGGGGGAGTAGTTAGGATTAAAAAAATGTTTATAACTCTACGAGCCTCTGTAATATCTTCTCTAGTGCAGCTCAGAGCCCAATGATCACTTGCTAATCTGACTAAGCCAAAGCTAGCTGGTCAAAATCTATAGTTTTAACAGCCTTGAGGTTAATAGTCTGCTTTGCTTTCCATAAATCATACTGGTGTTGCATCGCTAACCAACTCTCAGGAGTTCCGCCCAGTACAACCTGTAGCTTTAGTGCCATCTCAGGGCTGATAGAGCTTTGGCCTTTCACGATGCGGTTGAAAGTAGATGGACTTACACCCAAGTTCTTGGCTACGGCTCTAGAACTAAGGTTAAACGGTTCAAGGTACACATCGTGAATTAGTTCGCCCGGATGTGGAGGGTTGTGCATAATCATTAGTGATAGTCCCTATAGTCGAGTATAAAAGCGTTTCCATTTCTAAACTGAAACGTAACGCGCCAGTTGCCGTTAACATCAATAGCCCAAATATCATCTTTCTTTGGGTTTAGCTGATGCAGTCTCCAGCCAGGTTTATTGATATCAGCGATAACACTTGCGGTATTGATTACAGCTAACTGTAACCTTAGCTTTTTGATATGTTTGGCTTGGATACCCGCTGCAGTCCCTTTAACAAAGAACTTTTCCAGACCTGTATGCTTAAATGATTTTATCATGTAGATATTATAGCGTGTTGCGCTTCGCGCTACAATCTTGATAAAGACATTTTAGCTCTCATCTGTTCTTTTAGCTAGTTTTGCTATACCCGTGCGGCTCTTCTCCGCTTAGATGAGCTTGATTTCTGGGTAAAAGGTAGAGTGAGTTT
>CAJXPG010000175.1 GCA_913057925.1 uncultured Colwellia sp.
AGATCTAGTACGGTCTCGTGGGCTCGGAGATGTGTATAAGAGACAGGCCTTAGATCATCAATACCTTCACCAACACCTAAATAACGAATGGGGATGTTGTATTTATCTGCAACCGCAAAAACAACACCACCTTTGGCAGTGCCATCAAGCTTAGTTAGCGTTAACCCCGTAAGACCAACGGCTTCATCAAATAACTTGGTTTGACTCAACGCGTTTTGACCAGTACCGGCATCTATAGTTAACATCACTTCATGAGGCGCATTTACGTCTAATTTTTTCATAACGCGGACGACTTTTTTAAGCTCTTCCATTAAATGCGCTTTGTTTTGTAGGCGTCCGGCGGTATCAGCGATAATCACATCAACCTTACGAGCTTTAGCGGCACTGATAGCATCAAAGATTACTGAAGCGCTATCTGCACCTGTATGTTGAGCTACAACCGGAATGTCATTACGTTCACCCCAAACTTGTAACTGCTCAACCGCTGCTGCTCTAAAAGTATCACCTGCAGCAAGCATGACAGATTTTCCGTCTGCCTGAAATTGCTTAGCTAACTTCCCGATAGTGGTAGTTTTACCAACGCCATTAACACCCACCATCAAAATTACAAAAGGTCCATCACCCTCAGGAATAACTAATGGTTTGCTAACACCTTCAATGACATTTTTTAGTTCAAGCTTTAATAAATCATATAAGGCTGAAGCATCTTTTAACTGCTTTCGACTAGCGCTTTGTGTTAATGAATCAATGATTTTCATCGTTGTTTCAACGCCCACATCAGCCATTAGCAAGTGAGTTTCTAACTCTTCAAATAACTCATCATCAATTTGTTTACCGCGAAATAAATCAACTAAGCCGCCACCTAAATTTTGTCGCGTTTTAGATAAACCCTGCTTTAAACGCGCGAAGAAACCTGGTTTTTTCTCAGCCTTAACTTCAGATGGTACATCGTCTGTTTCTTGCTCTAGTTTATTTTCTTCCGATTGATGAGCTAGCTCGTCACTTTCAGTATCTTGTTCGACGGCTTCCATTTCAGCTAACAGCTGAGCACTAGCTGCTACATCATTTTGCGTTTCATCAATTTCAGCAGTAGATTCATCAACTGTAAGCTCTGTTTCTTCAACAGTTTCAGTATTATCTGTACTAGGAGAGGCAATATCAGAAGAATCGGCAATAGTTTCAGTCTCTTGCTTTAAAGACTGCTCAACTACATCTTCCTCTTGGGTATTAACCTTTTGATCATCACTTGGAATCTGTTCAGCACTTTGTTGTGCATCCTGCTCTGTGCTTTGCTCTTCTTTTTGGCCAAAGCCTAACCAACCAAACATACCCTTTTTCTTTGACACTTTTTGCTACCTAATAAATTTCAGTATGAATTTGTTTGGTATCAGAACCAAACAAGGATAAAATTGCCGCTATATTAGCACTTAATAGCAAAATTGTCAGTGATATGAAACAAGCAAGACGTCAATCAAATAAAAAACCGCTTCCACCAAGAGGTCAAGGCAAAAGTGCCGGTCAAATTCGTATTATTGCTGGTAAGCATAAAGGAAGAAAACTGCCTGTATTAATGGCAGAAGGCTTAAGACCAACCACTGATAGAGTAAAAGAAACCGTTTTTAATTGGCTAATGCCGTATATTCACCAAGCGAATTGTTTAGATTGCTTTGCAGGCTCTGGTAGCCTCGGATTTGAAGCCATGTCACGTGGTGCGGCACAAGTTACCTTGGTTGAGTTAAATCGAGCAGCAGCCAAACAATTACAAGCGAACAAAGACCTAATTAAAGCAGACAATGTTACTGTACATAACAATGATGCGCTTACCTTTCTTAAGGAAGGCGCCCTTAAGTCATCTCAAGCAGAGTGTGATAATCAGCCATTTGATTTAGTATTTCTCGATCCTCCATTTAGAAAGCAATTGGTCGAGCAAGCTGCTGTATTACTAAATAGCTACGGACTAGCTGATCAAGCACTCATTTATGTTGAAATGGAAGCTGAAAGCACTCAAGCGCTGCCAGTTAATTGGCAAATACTGAAAGAAAAAGTCACAGGTCAAGTGGTCTATCGACTTTATCAATACCAAGCAGAGTAAAGGCTTTCCTTATTTGGATAAAATTTTGGAGTAAATAATATGTTCATTGACTATCTCGACACACCATTAGGTTTATTCGAATTGATGGCATCCGATAAAGGTATTCGCCAAGCTATTTTTTGTGGCGATAAAACATCAACAGAGCAAAATTCTGCCATAAAAGCTAATGACATCACCAAGCTTTGCAAACAGCAATTAACAGAATATTTTTCAGGTAAACGGAAGGACTTTTCTGTGCCTTTAGATCCACAAGGTACTTCTTTTCAACAGTCTGTGTGGGATAGTTTAAGCAAAATTCCCTTTGGTGAAATCAGATCCTATGGCGATATCGCTAAAACATTAAATAACCCCAAAGCATCGCAAGCAGTAGGCGGAGCAAATGGTAGAAATCCAATTACCCTTATTGTGCCTTGTCATCGTGTACTTAGCGGTAACGGTGCTTTAACAGGCTATGCAGGAGGAATAGAACGCAAGCTTTGGTTATTAAACCATGAAGGCGCAAAAATAAAATTATCAACCGAGCATCAAGGGTTAGATATCAACGATGTCATTCATAAACGTCAATCTAAAACACAGTTTTTACGTTAAGCGCATTAATCTCAGAAACAAAAAAGGATTGCCAGTAGCAATCCTTTTTTAGTTTTAAGCAATGAAATACTTATTTTTTAGGTTTCAGCTTTAAATCATGAAAATCAAAACTGAAATCAGTCGCTTTAGATACAGCTTTCATCGTCGCGTAACTAATGCCGCCCTCTTCATTTAAATTGAAGTTTACAAAGGCATCTGCTTCTAACGTACGGTCATGCCAACGCACAATAAAAGTGTTGTGTTGATAATGCTCTAAAGTACCTTTTAGTTCCGCGGTATTTGCAAACTGCATATGTAATTGATTGTTTTTATAACTGATGTGAATTTCACCATACCAGTTGTCAACATAGGTATGTGCGTAATCACGAAGCGCTAATGAATGCTTAGAATTTTTATTTACCGAGTCTGCAACTTTAGCTAAACGCTTTTGTTCACGCGCAACTCTCTCTTGCTGTTTTCCGTGATAATAGTCTGTCCAATCTTTTTCAGGTAGCTCAAGATATTCATTCAAAATTTGTTGATAAATAGCATTAAAAGCATAACCAGATTGTTGATTGGTTAAAATCACCATAGCTAAATCCTCTTCAGGAACAAGTACCACTTTAGACACCATACCTAAAATACCGCCGCTGTGATGAATTAACTTTACGCCGTGATAATCTTTCATAAACCAGCCTAAACCATAGGCAGAGAAATGCGTTTTATCTTGTGCTGTGGCTTTATCTGAAACAGACAATAGAGTGCGAGCCTTCCACATTTCACGACTTTGCTGCTGTGAAAACAATCGAGGTGAATTTTCATCAAGCTTTTCACCATAAGCGCCATTATTTAGCTGGGCTTTTAGCCATAAACTCATGTCATTAACACTTGATGCAACAGAACCTGCCGATAAGAATTTTTCTAAGAAATTACCACCAACAACGTTTAACTGTCCTTCAAGCGGTACATGCGCTCTGGAAACATTTTCATTGCTTGATTCAATTTGTGAGAAAGTTGCACGGGTATTTTTCATACCTAAGGGAGTAAAAATTCGTTGCTTAATCACTTCTTGCCATGTTTGCCCTGTAACTCGAGCAATCACTTCGCCGGCAATAATATACATTAAGTTATCGTAGGCAAATTCACTGCGAAAACTTGATACTTCAGGAAGATATTTCAAGCCTTTCAAAATGTCGGCTGTCGTTAGTGTCGTGTGAGGCCAAATCATTAAATCCCCTGCACCTAACCCTAAACCTGAGTTATGCGCTAGCAAGTCGATTATGGTGAACTCACGTGTTACATATGCATCAGGCATTTGAAATTCAGGAATTATATCAATTACTTTGGTTGTCCAAGTTAACTTGCCTTCATCAACCAAACTTGCCAACAAAGCTGCCGTCATGGCTTTGGTGTTTGATGCTATACCAAATAAAGTATCAGGGGTAACTTGCGCAGATTTTCCGTGTTCAATGACACCAAAACCTTTACTCATGACAACCTTATCATCTTTAACAATGGCTACTGCTACACCAGGAACCTGAAAGGTAGTCATTGCTTTAGTGATCGCTTGCTCAAGGTTACTGTTTTTTTCACTAAGACTCGTTGCTGATACTGATACTGATACAGCAAACGTCAACGCAACAAAGCATAAGCTGCTTTTAAATAAGTTCATCACTACTTCCTCAATTATTTTTATTATTGGTTAAATACCATAGCTGCATGGCTTAAATGATTTCAATCCCTAGATTAGATAAACCTTCTGAAAGGCTCATTTTTTTGGCAAGCTGACAGGTACGTTTATCTTCAGCGGCAAACTTTAGAAAATCAAACAACTCATTTTGTGTGTCTTTTTCCCATTGCATTAATGGATGTTCATTTATTTGCTCAGTGGTAATCTCAAGAGCTTCACTATCTTGAGCGTTATCATCAGCGAGTTCATCAAGTAGCAATAACTCAACGTAATAACTGACACTATTATGAGACAACCGGCTAATACTTTTAATATCTTCAAGGTCGATATCCGAGGCTTTTGGCTTTCGTTGTGGCTTACTTTGCATAATTTGCCATAACGCAGTTATTGCCATGCAAGTATCTAGGGCGGGAAAGACACCAAAAGAGTCAAACGCTTCAGGATCAGGCGTTTCAGCTTCTAGCTTTAATAACTGTGCTTCAACATTAATTTTAACTGAGCTTCGGTTCGCTAGCCATTGCCAAATAATATCAAGTTGGTTACGTAAAATTTTAGCATCACCAAACTGTGCAGCTTCACTGAACATTTGGTAATTAGGTAACATACGCTCAAGCAGCGCAGCAGAAAAAGCAATTTGTTGCCATTGACTTAATTTGGCAAAAGGAAGGTGAATAGCCACTTAGGAGTATACTCAGTTGCAATAATTAATTGGAGTATACCAAATGGATTCGTTAAGTGATCAATTTTAATGTGGGTAAATTTTCAAGTACCAGACACACCATTGCAATGAATGTCCAAGCTTATTCGATTGATGAATAAGCTTGGATTAACGCAGACTTAGTTCTGGTTTAGTTCAGTTTTAGTTAGAGCAATTCAGAAAAATAACGACTAATTCGCTAATTGCTTCTGAGCATACTCAAACTTCAAGCGATATTCAGTTAACTTAAGTTCTAAGTCATTAATTTGCTCAGTATATTGAGCTTTTAGCTCACCACTTTCACTGGTTAACTGATGATTTTCATCACGTAAGAACTTAATGGTTTCTCTTACCTTATTGTTTTCTTGTTCTTGCTTATCGCGGTTAGCATTGAAGCGTTGCAAGATGTTCTCTTGGCCTTCTTGAGCAACTTTGACTTGCTCATTCAACACAGATACTTCTTGTTGATAGAGTTTTACATCATTTTGTTCGGTTTCAATTTGCTTAGTTAATGCTTGGTTAGTTTTATCTAACTCAATAATTTTTAATTTCGCTTCTTCTTGTAACTTATTCGCTTCTGCAGTTGACGATTTAATAGCGTTAATTTCTTCAAGCTGCTGTTGCTTCGCACTGGCTGCTTGCTCGTTTAACTGAGCAATTTGTGCTTGGTGATCTTGCGTTAATTTTTCAACTTGCGCCTGATGATCTTGTTTAAGCTTTTCACCTTGCTCATTGAGCTTAGTTAGTTCTGCTTGGTGAGATTGCCCTTGAGTCTCAAACTGCTTATTTTTATCTTGCTCAGTATCGATGGTTTTTTGCATTGCCGATAACTGTTGTTGCAGCTCAGCTTTACCGTTTTGCTCTTGTTGAATTTGTTCGGTCAGCTGAGTAACTTTTTGGTTTAACTCAGTTGTTTTTCCTTCAGACTCTTTAAGTGCATCGGCTTTAGCTTGAGCGACACCATTTTCAGCAGCTTGTAGTTTTTCAGCTATCGCTTCAATTTGTTGTTGTTTAGCATCAGTAACTTGTTGCTTAACTTCATTAATAGCACCGGCTTGTTTCGCAGACATTGATTCTGCTTGCTCTTTTGCCTTGGTTAACTGTTGAGTTAAGCTTTGTTCTTGCTCTGTAAGTACCATGATACGACCATTTAAGCCGTCTACTTCTTGAGTTCTATCATTAAGCTTTTGTTCTGTTTCAAGCAGCTTTTCTTCTAATTTATTATCACTACTTTGTTTGTCACCTTGCTGCTTACTACTTTGTTGCTTAAGACCAGCAAGCTCTTTTTCAAGACCTTCAATAGTCTCAGTGTAATTAATAGTATTTTGCGTTAACTCTACCTGAAAGCTTTGTTTCGCAGCTTCATCATCAGCCTGTTTCTCGGCAAGTGCTTGCTTGAGCTCAGCAATCTCTTTCGCATGAGATTCTTGTTTATCAGAGAAGTCTTTTTGTAAAGACTGTTCTTTATCTGATAAATCTTTACTTTGTTGTTCGGTTGTTTGGCTAAGTTGTGCTTTAACTGCAGTAGTTATCAAGTGGGTTAATTTCTCTTCGACTTGAATGTAAACATCACTTGCTAAGCTTTGTATTTGCTCTTCTACATCCTTAGAAAGTTTACTTTTATCGACCATGTTATTCTCATTATTATAAATCACTACTGCCTCTAAATTACCACAGGTGTACCACCACAGGAATATAGAAAGTCACTTTTTTTAACAAAAATTAATAAAAAAAGGGGCCAAAGCCCCTTTTTTGTAACAAGTTGAACTGCTTAAGCAGTACTGAAATTAACTTTCGGCAACTTCTTCTTTAGCTGCTTCTTTTACGACTGGAGCAATTTGGATACCAGAAATTTGTGCTTGGCCTGTAAGGTTACGAAGCTGAACTAAGCGATTAATTTGGCCTAAAGAACCTAACATACCGTAAATTGGAACAAATAAACCACGCTTATGGAAATCTAGTACTTTATCATCTGATAATGCTTTCACTTTATCTTCGTTAACTGTGAAAATCCCTGTGACCTTCTTCTTCTCACCGCTAGCTAAGTCAATATTTAAATCAATTTGTTGGAGCAAATCATTTTCTTCAAGCTCTTTAATGAAGTTTTCAGTCATTTTTTCATTTTCATATAAACGACCTAAAGAGTTTTGCACGTTAGTAAGTAACTCAGACTCTTTACCATCTGCTTCAAATAACGCAACATCTTTATCTTCACCTACAAGTGGGCTATCCATATCAACACATGCAGTTAGCGTGTTTTCTTTATCAGGATCTAAGCCTAGTGCAAATGGTGCCATACCTACGCTTTGAGGTAGTAACAAACCACTCCACTTTGAATCTTTATAATATAAGTTCTCACCAGCTTCTAAACCTAACATAGCAACACTGCGGTAGCGTGGAGAGTCAGGGTTTTTAACCAATACTACTGGGAAACTTGCTGATGCTTGCGCGTACTCAGCGGCAGTAATAGCAACAATATGTTGGCCTTCAACGTGTTTAAGATCACGTTTGCTTGCAAGTTTAAGGTTTTGATGTTGTTCTTTTCTAACAGGTACGAAATTGGCCATGATTGTTCTCTTGTAATTGCCTCTATAGGGCATATTTTTATAATGTTGTAATTGAACTTCTATAATTAGAATGAAATTACTGCGTTGTTATAAGTTATGGAGACACTTAATTAGCTTTCAATGCTAAACTGAATATTATTTTCTAAATGAATTAAAAAACAGAATTATGGCTAATAAAGTTGTCCTTTTTTTCACCTTGCTCTTGTTCACCACAAGCGCTGTTGCCATGCCAAAAATAAACATTAAACATCAACGGAATATCAATGGCTTTGCTGAAATACAAGTCAGTAATGACACCATGGAAAACCTCATTTGCCATGTCGCTATTGATGGCTATAAAATTTTATTTAAATTAAAAGCCATTGAAACATCAAAATGGTATACCGCTACAGATAAGCGCTTTAACCATACTAATTTCAGTGTTTGGTGTGATTATTTAAAGCTACACCCTCAATATCAAGATTAATTCCTTAACTTTACCAGCCAGCATTAAATTAAAAAGCGGCTACCCAATGGTAGCCGCTTTAATAAAATGCAAGGCCCTAGCTAAAAAGTTACCGCTTCCTTATGAGATACTCGCGAAACTACGCTAATAATGTAGCTTAGTTATATCTAACTAGGTTTTGCTTTGCTCGTTTAAGTTGCAAAGAGCAACTTAGAAATTAAATGAAGTACCTACATAAACAAAACGACCTTCACCGCCGCCGTACTTACTTGAGTAATTACCTCGACCATCAATGATAAAGTCACCGTAGTTATTGAAGATGTTATTTACACCACCATAAACACGAATTTCATCATCATTACTTAGCTCAAAAGTATAAGACACTGACAAGTTGTGCTTGATATAAGAACTGTCTCTTATACAC
>CAJXPG010000176.1 GCA_913057925.1 uncultured Colwellia sp.
TCTCTCGTGCTGCTGAACGTGAAATTTGTATTGCTGCGGCAAGCCGAGAAAAAAGTTTTAAACTTGAGCCATCCTATGATGATAGCGCTAACCTTAATAGGCATAAGAATAAACAAAAAATAAAACAACCTAAATCCACTGGGTTTATTGCGGATTTACCTTCAAATACTGGTTTGTATAGGCAAGGTGATGCTCAAAAAACTGAAAGTGCTAGCCAACTCTCGGTTAGTCAGCTAAATGTTAAACATCAGCAAGGGAAAATTACTAAAGCCTTAATTCATCCAATAGCTGCTTGTGGGGGAGCTATTAATCGATAAATTAAAATGCTTACTCTCTACCACTTTGCTTCCTTTTTGAGGGCTTTCTCCAGTGCGGCGAGAGGGGATTTGAAGTCTTTGATTATTACTTGATAAGCTTATCGACACTTGGGCGGGGAAAAATGTTGTCGCTTTTAAGCTAGATAAAGGCTGCTTTAAAGAAAAGGCTAATAACATCGAGATGTTACTAGCCTTTTTATTAGTTTGTAGTCCCTCCTAAAGTCAGGAGGTTGACATTATTTTTCTGAATGATGCACACTCATTTTTAGAGCTGACTGTTGCTATAAACCGTTATGATATTGTGCGTTGGTTGACTCAGGTACTAGTTCTTTTAACGTGTTCTGTACATTAACTGCTACCTCAGGGTTTGAAGTGGCTTCAGTTAATAACTGCTCAAATTGCTCAATCAAAACTGTTTTATCAGGTGATTGTTTATCACCAGCACCAATATTCGTTAAATCAATCATAAAGCCATCAAACAACTTTGTTAAGTCTGCGATAATGTCGGTATTTAAGAACTGGTCTTGATTGAAAATACTTGGGTAGCCTGCTTTTTGTTTATCGATTGCAAAAGAGTCACCTTTTAGGTTGGTAATACTGGTTGATTTATCGCAAGAAAGCATACAGCCATTATCGATACGCGGCTTTTCACAGCCAACACTTTGTTGGAAGAAACACTGTCTACTGGTCATCAATAAAATAGGATGATAAACGCTGTAGAGCATTTTAAAGTTTTCAGGACGAGCAATCGTTTGCATTTGTTGGCGGTTTATTTCGTTTGAAATAAAAGCACCATGACAATTAAAGGCTTCTTTCATGGCTAATAAAGCATAAGAGTTAGTGGTATTTAAGAAAGGTCCCGCTATCCATTCAATACCTAATTCAAAAGCTCGGTGAGCGATACCTGTGTTGTTGGTGACGATAAGTTTAGGCTTAACTTGCTCCAAAATATTAAGGGCAACATCGTAATCTTTGCCAATTAACACAGGCGGGAACCAAGGAATAAGTTGCGGGTTTTCATTGAAGAAGTCGACATATTTAGTACAGCCGCGCTTGTAAGCGTCAGGCAGCTTAAAGTAAACATCAGCATCGGTAACATTTGATAAGTTAATATCTGTTTCATCACAAATAAGGATGGAAAGCTTGGTTTGATCAGCAAGTTTTGGATGACGAACTAGCTTAGGCAATTGTACTTCAGGGAGCACAGCCTTAGAGTTATTTAATAAAACTCTGGCTTGGTTTCTCAGCGCCGTTAACTCTCTATAAGGAATCGTTAAATCTGCTGCTAAGTTGTCAGTATTGATGTGTGTTAGTGAAAACTCTGCGTTATTGAAACTTTTAAAACGGCTGTCAATTTCGGCTTTATCAATGCTTAATTTACCACTTTTAACTAACAAGCTCGTTGATTGTAGCTCATAGGTTTTTAGCTCCACCTTGTTATTTGCATCAATGTTATCAACTATCGCTTGGTTAGCTTTAGGCTCTTTGGCGATAATTTTTAAGCGTAAAGGTTGACCTAAACTTCCTGAGAATTCGAAGCTTAATGAAATTTTGTCAATGTTAAGGTATTTAATTTTATCGTCAACGGTTGCATTGATTTGTTGCTTTTCTTCTTGTAGCTTTTGCCCTGCATCATGAATTTCTACAACGGAAATGGCATTGCTTTGATCAATGGCATGATATTTTGAGTTGTCTCTCGGGTTTTCTATAAACATTGACTGATTTAGATCGCCACGTAAAAAGGCGTTAGAAAAATCACGGTTAAACACTTTATAAAGGCGGTCGCCACTTTCTAATAATTCACCCGTTTCTACAAAACCATCAATTTGCTTACGGAAGCTATCAATTACCGTGTGCACATAACTAGCGCCTTTAATACGGCCTTCAACTTTAAAAGAATAAACTCCAGCATCAATCAATGCAGGTAAGTCAAAGAAAGCAGAATTGTCTTTAAGGTTTAACGGGAAGTTATTACCTGATTCAGTTGTTTCATATTCTTCACGACATGCTTGGCTACAACGACCACGGTTACCTGAGTTACCAACACTGGCTGAAGTTGAATAACATAAGCCAGAGAAAGCGACACACAAAGAGCCATGGACAAACACTTCAACGAGTACATCGTGCTGTTTAGCCTCAGCGGTAATTGCCTTGATTTCTTTTAGGTTCATCTCTCTTGATAAATTTACCCGAGTAGCACCAAGCTTTTTAAGAAAAGGGATTTGCCCTTTGTTATGGGTTGTCAGCTGAGTTGAAGCGTGAATATCTAGAGTAGGGAAGTGCTTTTTAAGGATATAAAGCAGGCCTAAATCTTGAACGATGACACCATCAAGTGTGGTATTGGCTAATTTACTTAACAATTTGGCAAGTGATTTAAATTCACGCTCTAAAATAACGATATTTAATGTTAAGAATATTTTGCAGTCATAATGGTGAGCGAGACGAATAATACCGACAAGTTCGTCAAATGATATATTAGCGGCGCGGTTTCTGGCGTTAAAGGTATCTAAACCACAATAAACAGCATCGGCACCTGCAATAATGGCAGCTTTTATCGCATCTTTATCGCCACCAGGGGCTAATAATTCAATTTTAGGACTCATTTTCTACAACTTTAGCCAATTAAAAGGCAGTTAAATTTTTAAAAGGGGGATTTTACGCGTATATTTGGCGAATGAATACCGTTAAAGTACTTCGTTTTCGGTAATTTATTATTGTAGTGGTTGGATATAAATAAAAATGAATGTCAGTGCTCAAAAAAATGCTCGCAAAAACAATGAACAAGTTGATGAATTAGCGATTCTTTACTCCTTAAGAAACTGTCCTTATGCAATGCGTGCTCGAATGGCTATTTATAAAGCTCAGTATCCAGTGTTCCTACGCGACCTCGTGTTAAGTAATAAACCCGCAGAAATGATAGCAGCCTCGCCTAAAGGTACTGTACCGGTTATCGTGCTAGCAAATGGTGAGGTAATTGAGGAGAGTTTAGACGTTATGTTATGGGCACTGAAGGAGAATGATCCGCAAGATCTCATGCATAGCTCAGCAACTGACGAAGTGAATACTGCAAAAGAGATGCTTGCTTTAATTAATCACTTCGATGTTGGCTTTAAATCTTCTCTTGAACAATATAAGTGCGCTAAACGTTATAAAGAAGCAAACATAGTTGAATGCAGAGAAGCTTGCCTTAGCTTTATTGATGACTTAGAACAGCGTTTAGTTAAGCATGATTTTTTGATGTCGAATAACGAAAGCTTGGTAGATATTGCGCTAATGCCGTTTATTCGCCAGTTCGCAAAAGTTGAAAGGCAATGGTATCTGCAATCACCTTATCCAAAACTACAAGCTTGGTTAAATCACTATTTACAAAGTACTATGTTCTCTAAGGTGATGTCTAAGCATCCGCTGTGGTTAGATTCAAAACAGCAAGTGATCTTTCCACAGTTGTAGTTAACGATTTTTTTCTACTAATTCACTAACGATTAACTTTAATAAAAAAGTTTCGCGTTCAATGGATAAGCCTTTTTTTGCACTTTCAGCGATAGTCTCTTCGTTGTGAGCTATCGCTTGATGAATATTCATCCAAGTTGGGTGCATGCCATTACTTAATTCGTGAGCTTCTAACTGGGGAGCAAGTAACTCTTCATCAATGGTACAGCAATAGCAGTATGACTCCATATGGACGATATCAAAACCTTCTTTATGCCAAGGTCTGAACTCTTCATATAAGCCGAATTCGGCAATATTTTGCACATTATGTGCGCCGGTTTCTTCTTTTAATTCTCGTATTAACCCGTCAACATTACTTTCACCATCATCAATGCCTCCTCCAGGTAAACTGTAATCATGGTAGCGCTTTGTATACAGCAAAAGAATATCGTCACCCTTAAGGACTATGGCTCTAGTCGCTTTTCTAGTAAATGTTTTTGCATTAAGTGAAGTTATCTCAGGGTGGGTGGTGGATTTTAATAGACGCATAATTTATGTCATTGCTTAAGAGTATTTATTGCTGTTGATATAGGTGGGGGCACAGATAAAGCATATCAATAAATTAGCGAGATTAATTTTATCGATTGTTCTCTTTTGCTCAAGGGATTAAAATAGCACGCTATCGTTTTAGTTTAGGCTGCCAATATAATGAGTAAGCTTTATTTATTTTGGCATTAATGCCTTGAGTCTTTTCCATGCAAATTAATGATCCTTGTTTTACCTCCTTTAATGCTGAAATAAACACCTTTAGTTTACCACAGCTTTTTACCTTTCCATTTTATTATCAGCCGCATCCTTTGTGTTTGTTAGCATCGCAAGAGTTACAGCAGTTGTTAGAACAAGTTGACGCTAAAGAGTACGACTTTAATGATAATGGTAAGATGATTGGCGTACTTTTAGTTGAAACAAAAGCGGGGGATATTGGTTACCTTTCTGCCTTTTCAGGAAAAGTGACAAAGCATTTTGCTTCAATAAACTTTGTCCCTGATGTTGATGACTCAATCAATGAAGACTTTTTCAAAGTAGAACAACGCGCTATTAATAAACTTAATGACCAAGTTAGACAATTAGAGAAAAATCCTGAAATTGGCAAACTCGAAGATATTATTTTTCAGCTAAATACTCAGGCTAATCAAGAGATTTCACAATGTCAAAAACAGGCGTCAGTGCAAAAAAAATCAAGAAAAGCACAAAGAGCTGAAGCTGAAAAGACTTTATCTAAAGAAGCCTTTGAGGCGCTTAAACTGACACTAGCCAAAGAAAGTGTCAGTGATAAGAATGAGCTGAAATATTTAAAGTTAGCTTGGCAGGAGAAGCTAGATAGTGCTCAACAATCATTGAACATGCTTCTTGTAGAAATAAAGTCGATAAAAGATCAAAGATCTCAAATGTCTTCAGCATTACAGCAAAGGCTATTTGCTCAATATCAGTTTTTGAATATTGAACAAGAAACAAAAAGTTTAACCGATATTTTTGTCGAAACCGCCTTTCATCAAAGGTATGGTGTACCGCCCGCGGGCGCCGGTGATTGTGCAGCGCCTAAACTATTACAATATGCCTTTAAAGAAAAAATGAAACCATTAGCTATGGCAGAGTTCTGGTGGGGAAAATCTCCTAAGTCAGAGGTCAGGCAGCATAAAAATTTTTATACCGCCTGTATCGGAAAATGCCAGCCTATTCTCACTCATATGCTTACAGGTATGGAGGTTGATGAAAATCCGATGCTGAAGGCGTCTTCAAAAAACAAAGTCATAGACATTATTTATCAAGATAACGATATGGCGGTGATCGATAAGCCAAGTGAATTATTATCAGTACCAGGAAAAGAAATAACTGACTCTGTTTATAGTCGAATGAAACTACTCTTTCCTTATGCAACAGGGCCATTGATTGTTCATCGTTTGGATATGTCAACCTCAGGGTTAATGGTTATTGCCTTAACAAAAAAAGCGCATAAAAAGCTACAGCAGCAGTTTATTAAGCGCTATGTTGAAAAAAGGTATGTTGCCTTGTTATCGGGTTACCCAGAACAAATGAATGCCAATAATGAAGGGGTTATTGATTTACCTTTAGCTGGAGATTTTGATGATAGACCAAGGCAAATGGTATGTTTTGACACTGGAAAAGTAGCAGAAACTCGATGGCAAAAGGTTGCTGTTGAATTAAAAGGCCAACAAACTTTAACTAGAGTGTATTTATTTCCTAAGACGGGTAGAACTCATCAGCTTAGAGTCCACTGCGCTCATCAACTTGGCTTTAATACACCTATTGTAGGTGATGATTTATATGGAAAAAGTGCTGAGCGATTACATTTACATGCTGAAAAACTTAAGCTCAGCCACCCTAGAACCAATGAGCTGATGGAGTTTATCGCTCCGGCAAAGTTCTAGTTATAGCGTAAGCACAGCGCAAATCTATCGTTATTGCTGTGCTTATTCTAAGATTTAGCTTAACTTCTGGTTGGGCTAAGCTACTTCAACTTCATCTTGAAATATCTCTTCAATAGTTAAATTAAATAGCCTTGCCGCTTTAAATGCCAAGGGTAAACTTGGATCAAATTTTCCTTTTTCAATGGCATTGATGGTTTGTCTTGAAACCTCTAACGCACTGGCCAGCTGTGCTTGTGTCCAGTCTCGCTCAGCACGTAATACCTTTAAGCGATTTTTCATTGGTACTTCCTATGGCCAGATATTACGGCAAAGATATAAGTGATGCCCATTAAAATAACTATGTGCGGAATTTCAGGCTCAAAAGTAATTAATTTAATATCTTCTAATAATTCATAGCTTAAACCTACGACTAATCCTACACCTAAGGCCAATGCCATTGCTTCTAGCAATATCTTTTGCTGCATCTCATCTAGCCCTCGTAAATAATCTCGGTTAGCTATTAACATACGAAAGCCAACAGCAATATTAATGAGCAAAGCAATTATTGTTAGAGTGGTATTGAAGTCCCAGATAAACCTTGGTGCAAAAGCTGCTATCGCCATGGTGATTACCCAAGCTGAAGTCCAATTGCGCAAAGTTTTGTTATTGGCACAGTTTTTCGTTTGATAAGTATCTTTTTTAATATCTTGGTCAGTCATAAGTAAAACCTCTTTGATTATATGTAAAGCTTATTTGACTTTAATTTAGCTCGCCGCCTTCGTTAAGTCAAGCTTGCTTTACAAAAAGATTGGTTTGTTAGTCTTTTTCCGTCTTTTGTTGATGATTGAGTTTGAGTTATTATCAAATAGCTTTGCTGGAAAAATATCTAAGTAGAACTATAATTTTTAACAACACGCTTTTGATGACCCTTCACTTAAAAGGACTTATGGATGAAAGTATTAGTTGTTGATGATATGGCTTCGATGAGACAGGTGATGAAGCACATGTTAGAGGCGTTAGGACATGAAAACCCTGACGAAGCTGATTGTGGTGTGCAGGCATTGAGGATGCTAAGAACTCATGATTATGATTTACTCATCACTGATTTACACATGCCAAACTTAGATGGAGAGCAGTTACTTAAAAAAGTGAGGGAAGATAAAAAATTGCACAGTTTACCTGTACTTATGGTGTCTAGTGAAGATGACAAAGCTAAGATCATGGCTGTTATTGCAGGAGAAGTAACTGGCTTTATGGTTAAGCCATTTGATTTAGCAACGCTTAGAAAGCAACTTGATTGGATGCAGCCTAAAACTAACGTAGCATAAGCTTTTAGAAGCTAGCCTAGGTACACTCGCCTTTTCTAAGTATTGGTAATTAAAACTCCCAATTGCCACTTTCTTGAGTTTGCTGCTCATGTAGGTGCTTACGAATTTTTGCCAGATCTACTTGTAACCAGTGAACTAATGCCTGAGCGTCCATAGGTTTAGCGAAATAATAGCCTTGTACTAAATCGATATTCAGTTGAAATAACAACTTAAAATCATCGTAATTCTCAACCCCCTCCGCAACGGTTGCTAAGCCTAAGTCTTTAGCAAGGTTTACCGTGCTTTTCAAAATGGCTAATTGCTGAGGTCTTGTTGCAATATTATCAACTAAAATACGATCAAGCTTTAATTCAGTAGCTGGAACACGTGATAATTGCTGAGCATTAGCAAAGCCAGTACCGTAGTCGTCAATGGCTAGTTTAAAGCCTTTCAACCGTAACTTTGCCAAGGTTTCTATTGCGGTAGATATTTCACCACAAATTGCATTTTCAGTTACTTCTAACACAATTTCTTTAGGCTCTATTTTTAAATTTTCAACCTGCTCTGAAATTTTATTTGCGATGCCACTATCAGCCAAGGAAAGCGGTGATAGGTTAAATGCGACATGAAAATTTACTCCTCTGTCTCGCCATAAAACTTTCTGTTGAAGTGCAATATTAAACAAGTAGTGAGTTAACTCAGAAATAATACCAAACTCTTCTGCAGCGGTAATAAACTCAACAGGAGAAACAAAACCAAGTTTCGGGTGGTTCCAACGAGCTAGTGCCTCTACACCTTTGAGTAATAGCCCCTTACAGGTTAATTTGGGTTGATAAAATAATGTGATTTCCTTGTTTTCTATACCAGACTTTAAATCCTCAATACTTCTGTCTCTTATACACATCTGACGCTGCCGACGATCTACTCTGTGT
>CAJXPG010000177.1 GCA_913057925.1 uncultured Colwellia sp.
GTAAAAAGCCGCAAAACTATAATTGCTAACGACGAAACGTTCGCACTAGCCGCTTAGGCTAGCCATCACCTTGAAATCTCACCTATTGGTTAGAGGATTGATGGTCACCCCAAATAGGTTAGCGAGGGAAGCTTGCTTGAGGCTGAACCGCGAAATAGTATCGAGCTCACCATGACGAAGCCTGTCGCTTGGCGTCTAATTGGTTAAATAAATGAGCGACTAAACATGTAGTACCGAGGATGTAGGCTTTTTGGACGGGGGTTCGATTCCCCCCCGCTCCACCAAATAAAGACCTTTTTAGTCTAATCGTTATACCTAGTAACTTTTAGATTTGGCTATAAACAAAACACCGTTTATAAAAAGAAACCGCTACTTTTTTAAGTTGCGGTTTTTTTATGCCTGTTTTTCAGTAATCCGTCTGAATTCAATACTCCTTTAATTTAACAATCCCCTTCATTTAGCCCTTTCTCTTAGCCTTTCAAGCTTACAATTTAATGAGTATTTACCGTACTCTGTGATACTTCTGTGATTAATTTAGACTGAATACGTGATAATCGTGTGATTATCCGGCAATAATTAATCGACATACTTACCTTGACTTAAACAACGTTAACTACAAAGGAAAGTATCATGACAGCAATCAAAAAATCCCCTATTAAAACAGTATTAGGTGCATTAACTCTCACTTTGGTTAGTGCGACAACCATGGCACAAGATCTATCAATAACGGTAACTAACTTAACTCAAGGTTTGCATTTTACCCCTGTCGTAACGGCTGCCCACACCAGTGAAACCAGACTATTTATGCTCAGTGAAATGGCGAGCACCGAGTTACAAACAATGGCTGAAGGTGGCGATATTTCTGGGTTAGTAAGCATGCTAACTAACGCTGATGCAAATATTAATGAGAACCCTGCCAGTGGCTTATTAGCTCCTGCAATGTCAGCAAGCTTTAACTTAACCAATGATACTAACAACACTCATTTATCCTTAAGTGCGATGATTTTACCTTCAAATGATGGCTTTGTTGGCTTAGACAGTTGGGAAATTCCACAAGAAGCAGGCACTTACACCGTGTATTTGAACGCCTATGATGCGGGAACAGAAGCCAACGATGAAATTCGCGGTAGCGGCGCACTCGGTGAATCAGGTATGCCAGTTCCACCACCACTTGATGCCATGATAGGTATGAACGGTACTGGGGTTACAGATATGGAATCAAACAACACAGTACATATTCATCGCGGTAGTTTAGGTGATGATGATATGGCTGCGGGTAAAAGTGACATTAACAATAGTGTTCAACGTTGGTTAAACCCTGTTGCCAAATTAACCATTACTGTGCAATAAGGAGGCATTATGATTACCTCTACAACTCAAAGTAACAACAGCAATAAACGAGCGAACCAATTATTAATGGTCGGTTTACTTACTCTTTCATTAGCTGCCTGTAATGATAACGACAATGAAGAAATGGCAGTTACACCTGAACAACCAGTCGTTACCCCCGTTGAGCCAGATATGGAGTACGGTTATACAATAACCCTGACAAACCTGACTTACGCTCAGCCATTATCTCCTGTTGCGGTAGTTTTGCATGACGAAGCTACCATGTGGCAAGTTGGCCAACCTGCCTCCATTGCTTTAGAAAAGTTAGCTGAAGGCGGAGATAATACAGAGCTTCTTTCACTCGAAGGTAATTTAGCAACCATGAGTAGTGAAGGGCCCGTTCCACCTGGCTCTAGCGTTTCTTTAGACATCACCACAACCGAAGAAATGGCAAATTATTTAACGGTTGTTAGCATGTTGGTGAATACAAATGATGCTTTCTCAGGTCTAACTGGAGTAGATATATCAACATTGACCGTTGACCAAGAAAAATCATGGCGATTAGCCGTTTATGATTCTGGTACCGAGAAAAACGACGAAGCGATGGGAACAATCCCTGGACCTGCAGATGGTGGGGTTGGTTTCGATGCAGTACGCAATGATATCGATTTAGTCGGTTATCACTCTGGTGTGGTAAGTAAAGATGATGGTTTATCTAACTCAGTATTAACTCAGGCGCATCGTTTTGATAACCCTGCGATTAAATTAACTATTACTCGAACTAAGTAGTGCGCAAAGCCAATGAGTGGCGGTGCCCACTCATTGGCTGACTTATGAAAGATAATATATTAATCATTGAAGACGAAGTTGATATCGCCAAACTGATTAAAGTGCACTTATCAGAACTAGATTTACATTGTGATATTTGCACTCAGGGAGAGCAGGCACTGCAACAAGCATTAACAAAAGACTATCAATTGATTTTGCTTGATGTGATGTTACCTGAGATCAGTGGGCTTGATATTTGCCGGCAAGTAAGACAAGTAAAACCGTTACAATCTATCATTATGCTTACCTCTAAAACCTCTGAAATAGATCGAGTTTTAGGCCTAGAATTAGGGGCTGATGACTATATGACTAAGCCCTTTAGCATTAGAGAGTTACAAGCCCGTGTTCGAAGTCAGTTACGACGGGTTCATGCACTCAATGCAAAAAGTATTGCACAAAATGATAATGACAAAGACACAGCGTCTGTTGAAGTAATCACTCAACCGGCAAAGGAAGGAGTGTCCATTGGACAGCTTCATGTTGATCATAAATATCACCAAGTCACCTATAAAAGTAAAACCATCAACTTAACTGCTACCGAGTTTGAGTTGATTGACTTTTTCTGTCAGCACCCAGATCAAGTTTTTTCTCGAGCACAATTACTCGATGGTGTCTGGGGCTATCATCACAGTGGCTATGAACATACGGTGAATTCTCACATTAATCGCCTCAGAAGTAAGTTAGAGGAAGATTGTGCTGAGCCGCAAATCATACAAACGGTGTGGGGAGTGGGTTATAAACTTAACTCTGCCGGTGTCAGCTCAACGGTAGCGTCTTAACACAGTAGAAAAGTAAGGACTTTAATCCGATGAAAATTTCACTTTATCAACGCCTAGCATTAATACTTTGCGCTGTTTTTATGATGATGGCCTCGCTACTTGTCTATTGGAGTAACTCGCTTGTTCTGCAATCAAAGTATCAAGCAGAGCAACAATTGCATTTAAATTTAGCTGAACATTTAGCTCATGATAATCCGCTGCTACAAGATGGTGTTTATGATAAATCAGCCTTAGAAAATCTTTTTCACACCTTGATGTTATTAGGCCCTGCTTTTGAATTTTACTTTCTTGACGCCCAAGGACAAATTTTAACTTATTCTGCCGATGCCGATAAAATAAAGCGTAAAACTATTGACTTAAACCCTTTAAAAAAGCTTATTGAAAACCCGAAAAGCCTGCCAGTTTTTGCTGATGATCCAAGAGATAGCAGTAATAAAAAAATATTTTCTGTCGCCCCTGTTTATCAAGGAGAACAGTTACAAGGCTATTTATATATTATTATTGGTGGCCAAGTTTTCGATTCAATTTTCAGCCAAATTAAAGCCGATAAAGACTTACAAAGTTATGGCGCTTTTATACTCGCCAGCTTGCTGTTGTTATTACTAGTATTACTCGCGGTCTTTCACTATTTCACTCAACCAGTTAAAACCTTAGCAGAGCAAATGCAGGCCCTAAAAGCGGTTAAGTTTGACCAAAGTAAAATTGAGCTTAAACAATGGGGCGCAAACGCGAGTATTGATAATAATGAGATCAATTTTCTCGGTGCAACGTTTAACGACATGGTGGAGCAAATTAACCAACAATTTTCTTTATTAACAGAAAACGACAGAATACGTAGGGAATTATTAGCACATTTATCCCATGATTTACGAACGCCCTTGGCTACGATGCAAGGCTATATTGAAACCTTAGCCATCAAAGGTGATAGTTTATCTAGCAATGAACAACAGGATTATTTAGCTACCGTTTTACGCAATGTTTCCCAGTTAAAGCGTCTCATTGATCAAATTTTTGAACTAGCCCATCTCGAGAATGGCCAAGTGACTGTAAATTTGGAAACCTTTGCCATCGGCGAGTTATTGCATGACATCATGGCTAAATTTACCCTAAAAGCTGAAACCAAGCAGCTTTCATTGAAGTTAAAGCCTCAGCCTTGCCAATATATGGTCCACTCGGATATTGCCAAACTGGAACGCATCATGACAAATTTATTAGAAAATGCTATCAGGCATACTGATAAAGGTGGTGAAATAATAATAACTGTTATTCAGTTAAGTGAGCAGGTTCAAGTGACGGTTAGTGATAGTGGAACAGGGATTAGTAAAGAGGATATCGCCTATATATTTGATGCTAGATATCGGGCGAGTAACGCTATTGAAGATAATATTGCCCATACGGGTTTAGGGTTAGCCATTAGCCAAAAACTCTCTCACTTATTAAATACTGAGTTGATGGTTAAAAGCGCGCTGGGTAACGGTACCAGTTTTTCCTTATCGGTACCGTCAATAAAGCCTTAACAACATTATCTAAGTCTTGTTAAATGATTAACTAGCTCGATGAAACTAAATAAAAATAGTTAAGGTTAGTTAGCACCTGTCGGCGGTGGCGGTGCATTTTTTTTATCATCGTCGTGATTATGTACTTCTTCATGACCATGAGCCTTGGGTGAGGTATAACGGCCATCTCTTGTTTTATTCGACTGAATAGGCGGTGGCGGTGCAGATCTTGTCTGGCTTGCATCGGCAACTAAAACCGTTTCTTGAGTTGAACTTTCATCATGAGCATGCGTTAAATCGTTCGCTTGCTCACTTGAAGATACATGTTCACTTTTCTCAACTACAATACTTTCGGCTAATTGTTGCGCTGGTTGCTGCTCTTGCTCGTTTGCTATAAAAACATAGCTAATGACAGCAGCGACACCAGCAATTAAACCCACTGTTAATAATGCCGTTTTATTCATTTTAAACCCACCTAATGTATATTGAATACAATCAAGGTAACACAGCTTAAAAGTAAATGACAAGCCGTCAGCGCTCAAAAAAGCATCAGCTGACTATTAATCATGCTAATAAATGACAACTCGGCAGTGCTGAAAAAACATCAGATTGATATCTGATTATGCCAATAAATTACAAGGTAAAGTTATCAATCCCTTTATCAAAAGGAAATTAAATTAACTTTTTTGTAACATTTGAAAAACAACTTTTTTCAAATTGACAGTATAGTATTTTTCTTTTTAATAACATGTACCTACACCTCAGCAGTACCGTTTAAAAATCTGTCACTTTAACTTAAGTCAACCATCAAAATATCATTTTTTCTATAAAAACATCATTTTTTTGTATACAAATCGACCATCATACAATATATTGCATACAATAATGTTTCAGAATTGTTACATAAATATTTCACTTTTTGCCTTAAAAAGGAAATATAGCTCATGCAATGCTAGCGCTTTTCTAGCGAGTTAAGTCAAAGACTCAACTAAAGATTTACATCAAAAAGCACAATAAAAAATAAAAAGAGAAGGTTGCATAGCCTTACTCCATAAAAAATGGAACGACACATGTCAAATTCTATCAAAAACAAGCTACTCGCCGTTGCGACGGTACTTGGTGCCTTAGCATCAACTAACGCCAGCGCAAACCAAACTGCTCAATGTGGTAGTACAACCACATCAGGCGGAGCACTCACTATTGGTCAAACAGAATGTACCTCAGGTAATGGGTTATATTTTTATATTGATGTTGAAGCGGATAACACGCAACTAGAGCTTAAAACCTCTGGTGGTAGCGGTGAAGCGGATATCATCGTAAATACATACCGCTGGGCAACTAATGATAATTATCATTACCGAACAAATACCCCTGGTACTGAAGAAACACTTGCTGTCACAGCAAATACAGGCCGTTTATATGTCAGTGTTTTTGGAAATCATCAGCAAGTAACCTTAGATGTTATCGATGTTAATGCTGGTGGCACTGTTCCTGATCCAGATCCTGGTACGGGCAATGGAGATACTGCACCATCAATGTGTGGCGGTAATACCTTATCTGGATACGCTTTAACGCTTGAGTCTCAAGAGTGTATCTCTGGCAATGGTCAATACTTCTATATTGATGTTGAAGCAGATAACACACCATTAATTATTGAAACTAAAAATGGTACAGGTCAGGCTGATATTTATGTCAATACAGGCAACTGGGCAACTCGCAGCGATAATATTGCTTCATCAGCAAGTGATGGTACCAATGAAACATTAAAAGTAACGGCTAATGCTGGCCGACTATATATTAGTGTTTTTGGTTTAAACCAAGAAGTTAGCTTTAAAGTTAGCGCTGATAACGGGACGGGAACTAACCCAGATCCTGATCCAGGCACTGGTACAGGTGATATCCCAACACTACCAGCAAACCCTGGTATGTGTGGCGCTGAAACGCCAGTAGAAGGTCGAGTTAACTTTAACCAAGTTGAATGTATTAATACGATCGCTGGCACTTCTTCATATGCTATCTACGTACCAGCAGATAACATTAACGTGGTTGTTTCAACGGATGGTGGCTCAGGTGAGTCAGACTTATACGTAAGTCAACAAGGTTGGGCAACGACAACAAGCTACGAGCATATGTCTAGCAATGTAGGTACTAACGAGTCAATTAGCTTTACTGCTAACGAAGGCTGGTTATACGTATCACTTGATGGCACAGCTGCTGAAGTAAGTTTATTAGTGGCTATTGATCCAAAAGATATTCCGACCACAGGTGGCGGCTCTTCAACGATTCCTGATGATGGATTCCCAACAGATGCTACGCGCTTTATCGGTTTAAATGGTGCTGATCTAGTAGAACGTATTGCACTAACTCACCCTCAAAATGTTAGCCCTGTTTATAACATTAGCGGCCCTGATGCTACAGCGCTTTTCTCTGAAGCAAATATGATCGCCATTGCTAATGCTATTGCTGCACGCGCTCCATCATATACAGGTGAAGATACCAGCGGCTTAGAAGCATTATTTTACTTCTTCCGTGGTGCTTATTACGTACAATACGCTCACCCTGCAGATATTGGCGATTATACGCCAGCAGTAAAATCTGCTATCAAAACAGCTTTACGTAGCTTCTTTAATAACTCTAGCGCGTGGCTTGCCAGTGAAAGCAACGGTTCTGTATTAAAAGAATCTTTAATCACTGTTGATTCTGCAGCATTAGGTGCTGACTTTAACGATATCACACTACGTGTATTGAATGAGTACAATGGTGACTGGGCTTCAAGCTTTAATATGAATGCTGCAGCTAACGCTATTTTCACCACAATATTCCGCGCTCAGTGGGATACTGATATGCGTGCCTTGTATGCAACTGACCATGCAATACTTACTGCATTAAATAACTTCCAATCAAGCAAACGTCACCTAATTGGTACCGATGCAGATTACGTGTTAAATAACGCTGCACGTGAATTATCACGTTTATACCATATCCCTGAAATGGAAGCGCAAGTGAAGGTGCTAGTAAAGGGAATGTTAGATACCACCAGTAAACTAGATAATACTAAGAGTATCTGGATTGCTGTTGCTAGCATGGCTGATTACTATGATCGAGCTAACTGTGGTTACTATGATATCTGTGGTTTTGCTTATACATTAGAAGCTGAAACATTAACGTTTAACTACAAGTGTTCTGAAACGTTAAAAATCCGCGCTCAAGGCTTATATAACGACCAAGCAGCATGGATTTGTGAAGTATTAGGCAACCAAGAAACTAACTTCCATACAATACTAGGTACTAACTACCAACCTGTTGCAGAAGATAACAATGAATCATTAGAGCTGGTTATTTTTGACTCTTCAGATGATTACAAAACCTATGCTGGTCAATTCTTCGGTATTGATACTAACAACGGTGGTATGTACTTAGAAGGCGCACCAATCAATGCTAAAAACCAAGCGCGTTTTATTGCTTATGAAGCTGAATGGGTTCGTCCTGATTTTCATGTATGGAATTTACAACATGAGTATGTTCACTATTTAGATGGTCGTTTTGATTTATTTGGTGATTTCCAATTAGGTATGACGGTTAACACGGTTTGGTGGTCAGAGGGTTTAGGCGAGTACATTTCTCAAGGTGATGGTAACGACTATGCTATTTCAGTTGGTAAGTCTCAGGAAGTAGCGTTATCTGAAATCTTTAAGAACGATTACAACTCAGGACAATCGCGTATCTATCGCTGGGGTTACTTAGCCGTTCGCTTTATGTTTGAGCGTCATAAAAATGATGTTAACCAAATATTAAACTTAACGCGTACAGGTAAATATGCTGAATACCAAACGTTTATGGATAGCATAGGTACTTCATACGATGCAGAATTTAACGATTGGTTAGTTAACGGTGTAGTACTAGGTACAAGCAACATTGTTGAAATTGGTCCAAATGATACTGACTCAAC
>CAJXPG010000178.1 GCA_913057925.1 uncultured Colwellia sp.
GTGTATAAGAGACAGCCCTTAATTTAATCTGCATATTTACATGAGCCATATCTCCAGAAATACTCAGGCTGTCATCGACTTAAATGCCATTATAAAAAACTATCAATATATTGATCACTTAACGGGTGATAGCAACACTATTGCCGTTATCAAAGCTGATGCCTATGGCCATGATGCCAGTAAGGTCGCTCAAGCCCTTTCGCCCCATGTTAAACTTTTTGCTGTTGGCTTTATTGATGAAGCATTAACATTACGACAGGATGGTATTACCAATCCCATTCTCATCTTAGAAGGGCCATTTAAAGAAAGCGATTTTGCAATAGCACAAAAACATAATTTTGTCCTGATGCTTCACAGTGAATATCAAATTAATTGGCTTAGTTCACTTACTCAAGCATTCACCTGTGATATTTGGATTAAAGTTGAAACTGGCATGAACCGCTTAGGCTTTGCTATTGAGAAAATAGAGCAAGTGATATTACAGTTATCTCCTCAGCAAAAAAGTCAGCTGGTTTTATGCTCTCACTTTTCTACTGCTGAACAGACAAATAGTGATAAACCATTACAACAGCTTGCCAAGCTAATGGAATTGGTTAAAAAGCATGATTGTAAATTTAGCATGGCAAACTCTGCTGGTATTTTGAACTGGCCTGAAAGCCATGGTGACTTTACGCGACTAGGACTAGCGCTATATGGCATATCTCCTATAGCAACTAACCCTTTAAGCCAAGCACTAATCCCGGTAATGACCCTAAGCGCTAACATTATTGCAATACATAAGGTTGCTATTGGAGAAACCGTTGGTTATGGAGATACATGGCAAGCGAAACGTGAGTCCATCATAGCAACCGTTGCAATTGGCTATGCTGATGGCTACCCTCGTAATACAAAATCAGGTACACCAGTCTTTGTTAAGCAGCAGGTTGCTCCACTGGTCGGTAGAGTTTCTATGGATATGATTACCATAGATATAACAGATTTAAGTAGTATTAATATTGGCGATAGTGTTGAGTTATGGGGCAAAAATATCAACATTGATACGGTTGCCCAACAGAGTGACTCAATAAACTACGAACTATTAACACGGGTATCTAAACGTGTTCCTAAAGTTATTGAACAGTCACAATAACTAGCCTGATATCGGTTTAAGAAATAGCTGCTATAACGGCATTTATTAAACAAAGTTCTGGTTAATTATTTGTATTAATACTATTCAATACCAATATATTTATGCACTTGAACGGATAAGCGCCAGTTGTTTTCAATACAAGTTTCAATGGCTAATTCAGTCGCGCGCTTCTTTTGACTTATTGGTTGCAGATAGATTGGCGTATCAATGATTTGATGTTTGGTTAATAGCGCTTTTAAGTCCTCAACATGTTGCTCCGTTGCCACCGGGTGTTTAATTTCATTGGCACGAGACATCGCACTGGCTAATACCTCATAGCCGCCTTTCATATTCACTTTCGGTGAAACGGTTACCCAGCATTTATCAGAGGTTCGAACTTCAAATGTTCCTGATGTCTCAATTTGTGTACTATAACCGTGTTGTTCAAGTAAATTACATAATGGCGTAAGATCTTCCATACACGGTTCACCACCGGTAATAACAACATGCTTGGCTCTGAAGTTTTGCTGTTGAAATAATGAAAGAATCTCCTTGGTAGTAAAGCTTGCCCATTGCGTTGTTTCAGCAACTTTATCAAGCATAGTTTGCGCAGGCACCTGATCTGTTACTTCAATATCCCATGTGTGTTTGGTATCACACCACGAGCATGCCACGGGACATCCTTGTAAACGTATGAAAATTGATGGTTGACCGGTGAACGATCCTTCTCCTTGAAGTGTTTCAAAAAGCTCATTTATTTTATATGTCATGGGTTACTGATTTTCTCTTTTGCAATGTGGCACATTAATCGTGAAGGAATTCACTTTCTGCTTTAGCCTATAATTTATTTCAAGTAAAATAACAGACGTTTAGTATTATACCTTAGATCAATTAAGAGAGCTTTCAAATGACTGAAAAAGTTGTTGTTATTTATTCTGGTGGCATGGATTCATTCACTGTTTTAAACCGTGCATTAAAAGATGGTAAAGAAGTCTATGCATTATCTTTCGATTATGGCCAACGTCATGTAAAAGAGTTGGAGTGCGCAAGTACTGTCTGTAAAAAGCTTTCAGTAACACACAAAGTTATCGACATTTCCGCCATTAACCAATTACTTGCCGGCTCTTCTCTTACCGATGATGTCGAGATACCAGAAGGTCACTATGAAGCAGAATCAATGAAATCAACGGTTGTGCCAAACCGTAACATGATCCTTATCTCGTTAGCTGTTGCTTATGCGGTTTCTGTAGGCGCGGATCAAGTTTATTATGGTGCGCATTCTGGCGATCATGCAATCTACCCTGATTGTCGACCAGAATTTGTTGAGAAAATGAATGATGTTTGCAAGATAGCAAATTATGAAAGCGTTGAAGTATACAGTCCTTATTTAACCGTAAGTAAAACAGCTATTTTAACTGATGGCCTAGCAATGGGCTTAGATTATAGTGATACATGGACTTGCTATAACGGCCGAGATAAAGCTTGTGGTAAATGTGGAGCTTGCCAAGAGCGCTTAGAAGCGTTTGCGGATAATCAGGCAACAGACCCTATCGATTATGAGTCATAGCATAAAGCTGCAGAGTATAAGCAACTAAATATTAGTGAATGTCAGTGATAAAGTGAATGTATGAATCAAGATAAGCTAAAGCAAACCTACCGAGTTAAGGCCTATCAATTGCTTGAGGGCCATTCGAACATAAGTTTAACGGCTAAGGCAATCAACTTATTTTTGATAGTTCTTATCATCAGTAATGTAATCGCAGCTATTTTTGAATCTGAAAGCAGCTATCATGATAAGTACGCGCTACAGTTTGCTTTATTTGAATTCACTTCGTTGTCGCTGTTTTGTATCGAATATTTTATACGCCTCTGGTGCTGTGTAGAAGCAGAAGAGTATAAAGAAATTTCCGCGAAAAAAGCGCGATTTCGTTATATCTTTACCCCGATTGCCCTCATAGATTTAATTGCTATTTTACCCTTTATAGTCGCTATGTTCTTTAGCGTAGATTTACGCTCGTTAAGGCTGATTAGAGTATTGCGCTTGTTAAAGTTAACTCACTACTTTAAAGGCTTTAACATTTTTATTTCTGTTATTACGAAGGAGCTAAAAAGCATTACTGCGGCAATGATGGTAATGGTTTTCTTAATTATCATCGCAGCAAGTTTAATGCACTCTGTTGAAGGGGATATTCAACCAGACGTATTTGGCAGTATATTGCATTCTTTATGGTGGTCTGTCGTTACCATGACAACGGTAGGCTACGGTGATGTTGTTCCCGTAACCGCCTTTGGTAAAGTTATTGCAACAATTATTATGTTGATTGGCGTGGGCTTAGTTGCTTTACCCGCCGGTATGTTAGCCGCGCGTTTCGGGGAAGAATTAAGAGAGCGAAAAGAGAGCCTAGATATAAATATAAAAGATGCTTTAACTGATGGCTTTATCGACCAAAAAGAATATCAAGCATTAGCTAGCCTGGCTGACAAATTAGAAATTGATCCTAAAGATTTTCAACGTAGTTTAGCGCTACTAAAACAAGGAAAACACCAGCAGAAATGCCGTCACTGTGGAAAATAAACAACTAATTCGCAGAAAATAATGCGAGACAGATATTGCAATATAATATAAACCCAATGGTTTTTAATTAGTTATCTGACTATAGACTATTATCTTCCATAGTTTTTATTTTAAGACAAAATACATATAACCATTTCACTGCTTTAGCCCTAGACTTACATAGTGTTCAATCAAAAATTGAGGTTGTCTTATGAGCGCTACTTGGAAGTATCAAGCACGTCGTTTGAAACAGATGATCGATACGAATAATGAAACGCAAGCACACCTTTATATGGAACAGTTATTGTTGTTCCCGGTAGATATTCAAGATCGCATCATAGAAGACATTAGTCACCTGCCACGTTGTAATAGCGATGCTGTCGCCAATATATTAGGACATTATTCTATACAAGAACTCAGGTAAAGGCTTAACTCAAGCTGAGGTTAACTCGATAACTGCTGTATCCTTAATTTTGCAATTTTATCGCGAACAGTTGCTGCTTGCTCAAATTCAAGGTTTTGAGCATGCTGCTGCATTTCTTTTTCAAGCTCTTCTATCTTGGCATCTATTTGCGTTGTTGTTAGAAGCGGCTCTTCTGCTTGTTGGCTAACTTGGTAATTTGCATTAGCTTCTGCCACTTTATCTAGTGACTTAGCATCACTATAGCTTCCGACATCCATGACATCGGTAATTTTTCGAATAACACCTTGCGGCGTAATATTATTGTCTAAATTATATTGATGCTGCTTTTCTCTTCGTCGCTCAGTTTCATCAATCGCCCGTCGCATCGAACCCGTTATTCTATCGGCGTATAAAATTGCTCGACCATTAATATTTCGTGCAGCTCGACCGATAGTTTGAATAAGCGATCTATCTGAACGTAAAAAACCTTCTTTATCAGCATCGAGAATGGCAACAAGCGACACTTCTGGCATATCCAAGCCTTCACGCAATAAGTTGATGCCAATTAATACATCAAATTTACCGAGTCTAAAGTCACGGATAATCTCCATCCGCTCAACAGTATCAACATCAGAGTGTAAGTATCGTGTTTTCACACCATGTTCATCTAAATAGTCAGTTAAATCCTCTGCCATGCGTTTAGTCAGGGTTGTCGCTAAGACTCGTTCATTTAAAGGCACTCTTTTATTAATCTCAGAGAGTAAATCATCGACTTGCGTTTCTACCGGTCTCACTTCTATTTCTGGATCAAGTAAACCTGTTGGGCGAACAACTTGCTCAGCAATGTCCCCTGCTGACTTTTCTATTTCGTATTTACTCGGCGTTGCTGAAACATAAATGGTTTGCGGAGCAAGGGCTTCAAACTCATCAAACTTCATCGGCCTGTTATCTAACGCTGATGGCAAACGAAAACCATATTCAACCAAGTTTTCTTTTCTAGAACGATCGCCTTTATACATAGCACCAATTTGTGGCACGGTTACATGGGATTCATCGATAATAAGTAAACCATCATCAGGTAAATAATCGAATAACGTAGGCGGTGCCGCACCTTGCTCTCGTCCAGATAAATAACGTGAGTAGTTTTCTATGCCTGAGCAGTAGCCAAGCTCTGTCATCATTTCAATATCGAATTGGGTGCGTTGAGTGATTCTTTGCTCTTCAACCAGTTTATTATTGTCTTTCAATTGTTGAGAGCGATGCTTCAACTCGATTTTAACGTCTTCTACAGCAGCTAAAATTTTCTCTCTAGGCGTAGCATAATGTGTTTTAGGGTAAACGGTAACGCGCGCTAGGGTACGCTCAACCTGTCCTGTTAGCGGGTCAAATTGACTAATACGTTCAATTTCTTCATCGAACAGTTCAACTCTTAAGGCAAGACGATCAGATTCTGCAGGAAAAATATCAATAACATCACCACGAACTCTATACGTGGCTCGAGAAAAAGCAACATCATTACGAGTATATTGCAGCTCTGCTAAACGACGCAAAATGTCGCGTTGGTTAATAATGTCGCCTTGACTGATATGCAGCATCATTTTTAGATAAGAGTCTGGATCACCTAAACCATATATCGCTGAAACAGAAGCAACAATAATGACATCTCTGCGTTCTAATAGAGCTTTGGTTGCTGACAAACGCATTTGCTCTATATGTTCATTAACCGAGGCGTCCTTCTCAATAAAGGTATCTGTAGTTGGTACATAGGCTTCTGGTTGATAATAATCATAATACGAAACAAAATATTCCACGGCATTATTAGGGAAGAACTCTTTCATTTCACCATATAGTTGCGCCGCTAACGTTTTATTAGGCGCTAACATCATTGTTGGTCGGTTTAACTTTTCAATAACGTTAGCCACGGTAAAAGTTTTACCCGAGCCGGTAACACCTAATAAGGTTTGATGGGCTAATCCCGAATCAATACCGTCTAATAACTGTTTAATTGCCGTAGGTTGATCACCACTTGGCGTGTAGTTAGAACATAAGGTTAAATTTTTCATTTTACCTGCTCCGGTAAAAGGCTATTACTTTCATTAAATTGTTTGGTGAAGAGACGGTATGAGATCATAGCCATAACAACATTACCCAGTAACGCCCCAATGAAGAAACCAGTCAATCCATAAAGCAAACTTCCTAGGTAGGCTAACGGAAGGTAACAAACAAAAAGCCTCACCACACTCAATGCCAAAGCGATCATTGGCTTGTGCAATGCATTAAATGATGAATTGGTTAATATAACGATACCTTGTAGTCCATAACCTAATGGCAGTATCCAAAGAAATAATTTAATGAGATCTGCAACCGCTTCTTCTTGAGCGAATGCATCGGCAATGACATTGGCACCAATGATTAAAATAAAATAAATAATAACCTGCCAAATTAAAATAAATTTAATAGATGCTTTATATGCTTCTTCAACACGATGTAATTGCCCTGCACCGAAATTCTGACTAATAAATGGCGGTAGCGTCATTGATAATGCTAAAACAATCAAACAGGCGATTGACTCTAATCTAGAGCCCACACCAAATGCTGCAACCGCAGACTCACCATAGGTAGCAACAATTGCAGTCATCATCGCAGCCGCGATTGGAGTTAACATATTTGCACCCGCTGCAGGTAAACCAATCTTTAAAATATCACGACAAGCTGGAATTAATTCTTTAAGTGGTAATAAAGTACTATGAATTAAATCATGCTTTTTTGTTAAAATATAAAGCACTAAAGCCAAGCCAACAACCCATGAAATTAATGTTGCTATAGCAGCACCTTGAATTCCCATAGCTGGAATAGGCCCAAAACCAAAAATAAAGATTGGATCTAAAATGGCATTAATCAGACCAGCACTTCCCATGATCATACTCGGTGTTTTTGTATCGCCTGAAGCACGTAGTACGGCATTACCAATCATTGGACCAATCAAACAAACACTACCAATATACCAAATATCCATATATTCATGAATTAACGGTAATAATGAAGGTTGCGCTCCAAGAAGCGTAAATAGTGGGTCGGTAATGAAATAACCAACAGTAGATAAACAGGCGACTATGATTGCCGCTAAATACATGGCAGCAGTAGCAGCATTTTTAGCAAGGCCAATTTCTGATTTTCCAAGCAGTTTAGCAATCACTGCTGATGTACCTATGCCTAAACCAATCGTTAAGCTTAGTACGGTGAATGTCACTGGAAAGGTAAAACTGATGGCTGCTAATGGCTGGGTTCCCAAAAGCCCGACAAAGAAAGTATCCACTAAATTAAATGTCATTAATAAAACCATGCCATAAATCATAGGTATGGTCATCTGTTTTAACGTACTAGCAACAGGCTCTTCAAGTAAATTCGTGCGTTTTTTATTAGGCTTTACAGTATTGGTAGTGGTCATTTAATTTCTTATGAGAATATCGGTTATTAAAGCTTAAGAAGCTGCTGCTTGTATTGTAAAAGAATATGCTAGTTTTACCTAGTCGAGATTTATCCAAAGCGTAGCAAGATTTATTTAAAGGTGAATATTCACTGTACCTTAATTGATTATGCAAAATATTTTAAAGATTAATTACTTTGCTAATAAATAGTAAGAAAGTTTGCAAACCTATGAAAACACCATTTTTGTTTAAAAATCACCCATAAAACATTAAAACTGCAACATACACCCTAAGCACTTGATATTATATATAAATAATTAAAGTATAAATGTATGGACTTTTTCTTAGGCCAGTAAAACGGTTAACATTGACTAAGTCTACCTATTAACTCACATAGTTATCCACAGTTAACGTGGATAACTATGTTTTTATCCTATTATCATGGCCTTTATTATTTATTAAAATTAGGCTGAGTGAAATTCAATCTAAAATTGCTGTAAAATCCTCAGTTCTGAGTACATTTTCAGCAAACAAATTTTTTTTTAAAAATTTATTATTTTTGTGTTGACACTAAGGCCACAGGTCTTTAATATTCCGCCCCGTTAGCCAATATGGTTAACGCGAGATTCCCCAATAGCTCAGTTGGTAGAGCGATGGACTGTTAATCCATGTGTCACTGGTTCGAGCCCAGTTTGGGGAGCCACATAATGTAATTGCTGATAACAACCAAGTATCGACAATTAGTTTACTAAGTTTAACTTAGTAACAAGTTTCAACTTCACTGATAAACAGAAGTAAAAGTTTATTCCCCAATAGCTCAGTTGGTAGAGCGATGGACTGTTAATCCATGTGTCACTGG
>CAJXPG010000179.1 GCA_913057925.1 uncultured Colwellia sp.
CACAGAGTAGATCGTCGGCAGCGTCAGATGTGTATAAGAGACAGGTGCAAGAAAGTGCAAAAATGAATCCCTTTTTAGAAGATTTGTCAGTATCGACTGATCTTGAAAATAGAATAACCACCTTAGATACCCTTTTACATAGCCGACATATGCTAATCCATGTTGCACAAGACTTAGCCTTAATTGATGAACAATCTAGTGATTATGAAAAAGAACAACTAGTGAAAAAGCTATCTTCATCATTAACGGTTAAATTAATAGGCAAAGATCTGGTTAAACTAGTTTACCTAACAGATAACCCAGAAAATATTGTCGCTGTACTCTCTGTCGTTCGACAACGATTTTTAGAAACCTTACTCGCGCCTGAATTATCAGCTATTGATGCTTCTGAGTCTTTTTTAACCACTCAATTGTCGTTAAAAACTGCTGACTTACAAGAATCAGAAATGAGACTAGCTAACTTCAAGCAATACAATGCGGAACACCTCCCACAACTTTATGGTGCAAAAAGCAACCGTTACAGCCAGTTAAATATGTTGCTTGAACAACGCAAAATAGAGCTTTCAGGTGCTATCGCGGCAAAAACAACCATCAGAACTCGATTAGCACAAGTTGACCCAGTTATGAGTGAAATCGAACAGGGCATTGTTGAAACGAAAAGCGAATTAGCTATCTTGCGCTCTCGATACACAGACCAGCACAGTAAAGTGCAAACCGCTTTGCGCAAACTATCCCAACTTGAAGACGAACGAGAAGCGCAAAGTAAAACCTCATATAAAATTAACGAAGTTGATTTAAACCGTTTATGGGAAATAGCCAGCAACATGCAAAATGGTGAAGTGGATAATAGTCAAAACTTGCTATTAGTATCGCAACTTCAGGAGTTACAACTTGCGGACAGCGAAGTGGAAAAAATAAAAGAGGAAATCAATTCGATAAAAAAACAAATGCAAACATTGAAAGTTGCACTTGCAAGTACTGGCGAGATGGAAAGACAACTATTATCGCTAGAAAGAGACCTTAAAGTCGAACGTGGCTTATATAGTGATTTACTTTATCGAAATGAAAAAGCCAAAATTACTGGAGCTCTTGGAAAATTCGAACAACCTGAAAGAATCAAAATAATTGATGAGCCATACCATCCTAGCTCTCCAACTAATTTTCCACTTTCTATCTTTTTATTAGCCGGCATCATTGGTGGCATTAGCTTAGGGTCAGGCTTAGCATTATTTGCCGAACTAGCTGACACCTCAATTCGTGCAAAACATCAGTTAGAACTCATCACTTCTGCGCCAGTAATAACCCGTTTACCCCATATAAACACCAATAGTAACTAGGAGATAGCTTATGAAACCCGTTATTGTGCATGTTGTTCAACATTTAAAGCCTGGTGGCATTGAGAGCTTTGCGCTCGAGTTTCAACGTGCAGCGCAACCCTACTTTGACGTTCATATTATCTCCTTAGAAAAACAAAATATTAGAAATTATTGGAACAATACCGATGGCTTTAAAGATTTTATTCATATGCTTAACAAAAAACCTGGTTGGCAAGCCAGTATCTTCACTCAATTAAAGCATTTTTTTGAACAGGTAAATCCCGTTTATGTTCACACCCACCACATTGGTCCCTTAATTTACGGTGGCATCGCAGCAAAACTTGCTAACATAAAACATGTTATACACACCGAACATGACGCGTGGCACCTAGCTGACTTTAAGGCAAGACTTCTACAAAAAATAATTGTTAAATTAGTTAAACCTATTTATGTAGCTGATGCTAATTTTGTTGCAAAGGAAGTTTGCCGTTTGATGCCTTTATCAAACCCCTTCGTAATCCCCAATGGAGTTGATACAAATAAATATGTTCCAGCAACAAAAAATAAAAGGAAATTGATTAAAAAAGCTAACTTACCTATCAATATGAGGTTCATCGGCTGTGCCGCAAGATTAGAGGTTGTAAAATCTCATGACGTGTTGATTAATGCCCTGGCAAACTTACCTAACGACGTTGCTTTGCTGCTTGCGGGAACAGGCAGCTTAAAAACCAAGCTACAACAACTTGTCGCTGAGCTTGGATTAGAACACAGGGTTTTCTTCCTAGGCCATGTTGAGGATATGACGTCATTTTATCAAATGCTAGATGTATTCTGTCTGTCATCAAGTAATGAAGGTTTACCCTTATCGCCCATGGAGGCTCAATCATGCGGTGTGCCTGCAGTATTAACTGATGTAGGTGGTTGTCGAGAGGCAGTATGTAATAAAACAGGCATCATAGTTACCCCAAACAATGTTATGCAATTATCACTGGCTTTAAACAAGGTGCTTAGTCAAAAAAGTACTCACTCACCAAGAGCATTTATCTTAAACCACCGTTCAATCAACAAAATGATTAACCAATACATCTCTTTAACACAAGCCGAATTAAGGTGGAAATTATGTTAGACCTTATCATCATAATTTTTTTCGCTATGGCAATATTTCTCATTATTTACCATCATGCGATTTATCCTATGCTACTTAAACTAGCGTCTAAGAATAGGCATATACTGAAACCTAAAATTGCTAATCGTCATTACCAATTATCTGGTAATGATCGTAAATTAAATGGTTTCTCTGTTGTTATTCCAGCTTTTAATGAAGCGAAGTTTATTGCTGAAAAAATTAGAAACTTAAGTTTCATTGACTACCCAAATGGTCGTTATGAGTTAATTTTGTTATGCGATGGCTGCCAAGACAATACTTATGACATCGCGCTAAAAACCCTCGAAGAGCTCGGTTGTAGCGAACTAAAATGCCAACTTATTAATTTTCAGGAAAATCGCGGTAAGGTCGCGGTACTTAAAGACGGAGTTGCTAAAGCTAACTTTGAACATATTGTTTTTAGCGACGTTTCAGCGTTATTACCTGTTAATTGTTTACTGATGCTAGATAGCCATTTTAAAAACCCTAGCGTAGGTTCGGTTTCTGGCGGCTATAAATTTGCCAACAAAGGTAGTGATGGTGAGCAAACTTATTGGCAATACCAATCTATGGTTAAATCCAGAGAAAGCTCTATTGCCAGTGTTTTAGGTGCACATGGCGCTTTCTATGCTTTGAGAAAGTCATGTTATCAAGATGTGCCTGACGATACGATTAACGATGACTTTCTCATACCAATGAATGTGATAAAACAAGGTTATCGCGTGATCTATGAGCCAAGGGTGGTTGCCATAGAACTTGAACAAGTCAACTTAGAACAAGATATGACTAGAAGATTAAGAATAGCGGCAGGAAATTTTCAACAACTTGTTTACCTTTTACCATTATTATCCCCCAAGTATGGCTGGAATGCTGTCAACTTTGCTTCAGGTAAGGCATTAAGAGCAATAACCCCTTTTATCTTGGTTTTTATCTTTGGCTGTAATTTGTATTTAATACCTGTTCATTTTGTCTTTCTAGCACTATTTTGCGGTCAGTTAGCATTATATGGCTTAGTGGTATTAATTAACTTATTCCATATATCACCTGAACTTAAAGTACTAAAAATAATATGTTATTTAATAAACGGCTACTGGGTCGCCTTAAAAGGCTCATTAAAATATATCTTAGGCTTACAAGAAAAAGTCTGGACTAAGATTTAGGAGTAATTATGAAAGATAACAGTTTCATTAACCCAAATATTACCGTGATTAAACGTAGCATTGATTTAGTTTTCTCTCTTGTCTGCTTAACTATATCACTACCATTATTAATGTTAATCGCCCTGTTGATCAAGTTGTCATCAAAAGGCGGTGTTTTTTACTGCCAACTAAGAGTCGGAAAAATGAAAAAGGGTAAAGTCAGGCACTTTAAAATGATTAAGTTTCGTACCATGGTCGAAGATGCTGAGGCAAGCTCAGGTGCTGTTTGGGCAACAAGTAACGACAATCGTTTAACTAAAATCGGCAAGTTACTAAGGAAAACTCGCTTAGATGAATTACCACAATTTATCAATGTCATTAAAGGCGATATGTCATTGATAGGACCAAGACCAGAGCGACCTGAAATTGTAGTGAATTTGGAAAAGGAAATCCCATTTTACTCTGAGCGTACTTACGATATGACACCCGGCATTACCGGTTTGGCTCAAGTGTATCAAGGATATGATACCTGTATTGATGATGTGAAAAACAAGATAGCTTATGATTTTGCTTATTCGCTGTCACTCACGAAATTTCACCACTGGATATTAATGGATTTAAAGATAATTTTTAAAACCATGGCTATTATGGTGTTAGGACGTGGACAATAATGCAAAATTTTAAAAGGATAAAGCTCGCGATGACAGACATCAACGTTACATGTATTGGCGGTGGTCATGGTCTAGGACACTTGTTGAAAACTATTAACGACTTTGACTTCGTCAATTTAACCGGCATTGTCACAACAACAGACAATGGCGGCTCTACTGGTCGTTTACGTGAAAGCTGTGAAACCATTTCATGGGGAGACATTCGTTATTGTTTATCCAAGTTAACTGATACTGCGTCCACCAAATCATTATTATTTGAATACCGCTTTGAACGGTTAGGCGAATTATCTGGCCACAGTCTAGGTAACTTAATGTTTTGCGCTGTCGACTCTCTTTGTCTTAGGCCCACCGAGGCGGTACAAGTAATGCGAGAGTATTTAGGCATTAGAGCCAAAATATTGCCCATGTCTGATGCTGTGACGCACCTGGTTAGCCAGGCTCAGGGACAAATATATTTTGGTGAAGTAGAAGTTGATGAGCATGTTAACCAAGGTATTAGTGAATTAAATTTACTCCCTCAGGTCACGCCTAGTGCAGAAGTTATTGCTAGTCTGAAGGATGCCGATGTACTATTTCTAGGCCCCGGTAGCTTTTACACCAGTACATTACCTAGTTTACTGATGGATGAGGTTGTGGATACGATTAATCAAAATGGCAAGCTGAGAATTTACTTTATCGCTAATGTAGAAAATGAGTTCAATAACCACTGTGATCAAGCCCACTATCAAATCGATTTCATTAAAAACCTCGGCATAACCAAGACTATTCATGCCGTCATTCCCGAACATCGTGCAGCGTATACTGATAACTTATCTGCGCCATTTACTATAGCGAACTTACCCGCAGATACTCACGGTAGGCACCAAGACAACCATTACCGTGAGCGCCTGCTTGAACTTATCAACTGCCCCTAATTTATCTCTTAACCCCTGCTGAGGCTAAATCGCTCACTTTCTCAATGCTAAGCAATTCGCAATTTGCATATTATTTTGCTTAACAGTATTTCCCTTCATCCCTAAAACCACACAGAACAAAGCAAATTACTGATAAATAACAATAAAAAATATTGGCACCATCATTGCTCTTCTACTATTGAATTAATCAAAATGGTGGATTTGTTATGTTAAATGAAACTTATAAAGTAAATAACGATTTAATTATTAAACTGCAAGGGAATTTCGATGCCGACTCTGTTAAAGAGATGAAAGATGAAATTGAGGCATTCAGTAAACTAAGTACCAATATCATTTTTGACCTTCAACAAGTAAAGTTTATTGACTCTTCAGGCATAGGAGCCATTGTTTTCTTATACAAAAGAATGGCAACCAAAGGCTTTAGCGTTGCCGTTAGTGGATTAACAAAACAGCCTTTAGAGTTATTTCAAATGCTATTTCTTGATAAGACCATTAATTGCTATCAAAATATTGGTAGCTACCTTGAAACCTCTCCTAACTTGCAAGTTGCCAGCTAATGGATACTCAACGAGTGTTGTGCTCTGTCGCAATGGTCTTAGTGCTAGCAGGTTGTAGCAGCCCTAAAACGCTGAGTAAACAGGTTGCTAAACCTTCACTTGAGAAAATAAGTCCTGATGACAGTAAGCAACAAATGCAGCTTTATATAGCCAGTGCTGGAACTGAATTAGTGCAATTAGAGCAACAAGCAACTAAACCTTGTATCCAAGGTCAACTCAGTATTGCTCAAGCACATTTAACCCGAGCAACGGCCGAGCATCAAGCGGGTATGGATAAGGATGCTTTTATAACGTTGGTGGAACTAGATAGACAAATACGCAAAATTCGTTGCATTAATAGTTACATCAACGGCCAATTAGGTTGCCGTTACACGCAGAAAAAAACAGTCCTTAAACGCTGGTATGATGAAGGAGATTATCACCAATGCCCTCAGTCATTTGTAAATCCGCAGCTAGCGGCAAGTCAACATCAAATTATCACTGAAACACTGTTTGACTTTGATCAGGATGAAATTAAACCCATCTATTTTAAATCTTTAAATAAGCTAGCTAATCTAGCAAAGAGCTATCCTAAATCGACCTTAATAGTTAGCGGACACACTGACAGTTTAGGCAGCAATAATTACAATATTGATTTGAGTCAAAAGCGCGCCGAAAACGTGGTTAAGTTTTTTACAGATGAAGGCGTTAATGCTTCACAAATTGTGATGAAAGCACAGGGAGAGGAGCATACAAGAGAGCTTGAAACAAATAAGGTTTCAAGAGTTTTTAATCGCTACACCTCTATCACTTTATTATTAGACATCAGCGATAAAAGTTAACATCAAGGAGGTTGACCATGTATAAGTTGTTAATAGCCCTATTAAGCTGCGTTATTATTTGTCATGTACAATCTGCTGAGATCGTTATTCGTCCAGGTGATGTCCTTCAAATAGAAATTCCCGGGGAAATTGATTTTGCCCAACCTTTTCAAGTAAAGCGTGATGGTAGCCTTAGTTTACCTGAAGTAGGAAAAGTGGATATTTCCGGAAAAAATATCACTCAAGCAACCGAAACGCTGGCGCAAATATTAGGAAAACAATATCGCGCAATTAATAACTTTAAAGTGTATTTAATTGAGCGACGGGTGCCAATTCAAGTACTAGGTTTTGTTAAAAGCCCAGGCATGATTGATTTACCTGAAGACGGTAATATTCAAATGGCGTTGCAAAAATCCGGTGGTGCTATTGCTGGCGCTCAACTTGATAAGATTCAATTAAACCGCCAAGGACAGGTCACCACTTTTGATTATAAAAAGTATTTAGACACTGGCGACTTTTCCATTTTGCCGCAAATATCCCCCTTAGATGTCATCTTCGTGCCAGCTTCGCCATTAATTGGCAATGTGCAAATGGACTTTGATGCTGCAACACTGTCAGCAAGTGGTGATGGCTCTGAAGCAGAAACCGCAATTAAAGTGTTTGGTGAAGTACTTAAACCCGGCGTTTTTTCCTATAAAAAAGGGAATACCGTTGTTGATATGTTAATGAGAGCAGGCGGTGTAACTCGCTATGCCGGTGTTGAACATATCCGTGTTATTAACAAAGGTACACCACAACTTTTCGACCTTAAAACTTACTTAGATACCGGTGATGCTTCTCACATGCCTGAAATCACTGCGGGTTCAACACTATTTATCCCCATTCAAGAAGAAGAAATAAAAAGCGGTTTGCGCACTGTCTATGTGATGGGCGAAGTATTTAAACCCGGAGCCTATGAAGCGCCAGCAGGTACAGAGTTCTTTGATATCTTAGCTAACGCTGGTGGTCCGACACGTTTCGCTGAATCAAGAAAAATTCGCATTATTCGAACCTCAGGCAAGGTAGATGCTTTTGACTTACAGGCTTTTACAGAAGGTTTAACCACTAATGGAGTACCGACAGTATCGCCTGGTGACGCAGTATTTGTACCAGAAAAAACCGACATGAATGAAAAGTCATGGTTAAAAATCACTCCTGACAGAGCGATAAGAGTGATCGGTGCTGTAAAAAAACCGGGCCGCTATGAGTGGGGCGATGAAATGAGTTTTCTTGATATTTTAGCTCATGCAGGTGGTCCAACCCAAGATGCTGATATGTCACAAGTGAGAGTAATAAAAAAAGGGCAAGCCAAACGTACAGAGCCTTTTGATTTAGACCGTTTTATCACTGAGGGCGGAGATTTTTCATTATTACCGCAAGTTTCCGCCGGCGATACCATTATCATCAGCGAACGCCCTCGTGATGTGATTGACAACAAAGCTCGGTGGTTACGTCAATCGCAAGAGTCTTCCATTTATATTTTTGGTCAAGTTGGCCAGCCTGGCCGATATGCGTTTAATAATAAACTACATTTTTTAGATATTTTGTCTGCTGCCGATGGCCCCAACAAGCATGCTGATATTCATAATATTAAAATTACTCATCGTAATAACTACCGCAGTAAAGTAAGTACCCTTGATTTAGGTTTGTATTTTGAAACCGGTGACGAGACCTTATTACCTGTCTCTTATACACATCTCCGAGCCCACGAGACCGTA
>CAJXPG010000180.1 GCA_913057925.1 uncultured Colwellia sp.
GTACGGTCTCGTGGGCTCGGAGATGTGTATAAGAGACAGCATCATTGTTTACCGATACATAAAACGAAATTAAAATATGAAACTTAATCACGCTTTTATCATATTCACTTTAGCCATGATGTCTGTTGATGTTGTTGCTAAATCACTTTCTGTAGCTACAAATCAATGGTCGCCATACATTCATGCTGAAAGTAATGAGTTAGGTACTGCCGCTAATTTACTTAGGCAGGTGCTGGCTCAGGATCATAAAACCATTGATTGGCGCTACCAAAATTATGATTTAGCCTTTGAAATGGTCGTTAAGGGCAAACAACAAGCTGCCTTTCCATACTTTAAAACCAAAGATAGAGAGCAGCGCGTATTATTCTCAGAGCCTATCTTTAGTGTAACTAGTCATATTTATTACAACCGTCAGCGGGAGAAAATGCTTGATTTAGTTAAGCTTGAAGGGCAAAGGTTTGGACGTGTTGCGGGCTATAGTTATGGTCAAGTTATTGATACTTATCTTGCTGATGCCAAGCTGTTTTTGACTGAAAAGCAGGCATTAGAAAGTCTATTCAACAACAACATTGATTTCTTACCAATGACTGAAAGCGTCATGAATAATATGCTTAACCAAAGCTACCAAGATCAAGCATTATTAGTAAAGCAAGTGGAAAAGCTAGCTGAACATGACACGCTTCACCTAATAGCGCCTAAAACAACTGCAGGTAGCGCATTAATTGAAGAGATAAACACGTTGTTACAGCAAGTTAAAAGTATCAAAAGCTTGCAACCTAAGCCAGTTGAGCGCTTTAAACCAAAAGACATTGCTCGATTAATAACCGCAGAAGGCTATCCTGCCATTGTCGGGCAAACATCAGTTAGCGGTCAGATTCATTATTATACACTGCCGCAGGGCACACGTGTACTTGTGTTGAATTGGAGTGATAAAATCCTTAGCCCATCAAGTACTGATCGGATTTATAAAAGTATGACGGACTTTAGTTATGTGGTGATCTTAAATGGTCCGCATGTCGGTAAAGAGTTGTATGTTAAAAATATGCATTTAGAGATCCAATAATGGTACTGATTTTAGGTTGGCTTGGCTCAATTTTGTATTTGGTAAACCATGGTTATATTTCGGTTATTAAAAACTGGAATACTAAGCTTTATTACGGCGGAAATTTTATTGCTGCCATGTCACTTGTTATAAGTTCACTGCTGATTTTTTCTTATCAAGCTGTGGTAATAAATGCCTTTTGGGCGTTGATTTCGATACTGTTATTGATAAAGTTTGATGTTGCCAAAGTCCCTTTATCCAGAAGAATATTTTTTGTAGGCTTTATAGTAATGCTGGTGTGGCTTGTTGTTATTGGCTTGCAAAGTGGTTGGCAGTCAACGACGTTTTATTCATTTCTTGGTTGGTCTTCAAGTTATGTTTTCTGCTTTTCATATTTTTTATTTTGCAGTAAAAAATTAAGTCATGTTAATTATTTAATACTCAATATTTATGCCGCTTGTGCATTATTGCCGCTACTTTGGCAGCAGCAGAATTGGCCGGTGTTTAGCCTTGAAGTCGTTTGGGCAGGCATTTCTGCTTACGGTGTACTTTCACGTATGGATGAAGTTCATTTAATTGACTAAATAATAGCTTCAGCAATATTTATCTTAATTTAACTTCGTTTAATCAATCTCGATACAGAGTCGTAGGCATAGCGCTATTTAACTATCTGTTGTAAAAGCCTGTTGCATTAGTGTGCAAAATCAGGTTTAATGTTTCCGCATTGTGGTTTAGGGTGAATACTCTAAAGTTCAATACACCAGAAGAGGTGCGAAGCTAAGGTAGAAAATGTGAGGAACCACGATTCCTTTGACCGTTTTTGAGGGTAGTTATCGCCGAGAATATTTAAGGGTGGGCTTAAATATTCGGTCACTAAGGTTGAATCCTTATGGCTGTCACCTGTAGTAATTAGTGCTCAATGAGCATGCAATTTTAGGTGGAGAGCTTCTGGCTGAAAAAGTTTCGTTTCTTTTTTGCTAATGATAAGCTGCTAAGCTTATAAAAACTGCAAAAATGTCCATTCGCTACCTACTCAGTCATGCTCTTCCAATAGCTAGTTTACTCTGATTTTTTTGATTGAAATTCAGAAAGGGCTCAGTAAATAGCTAGTGTTTTTATGGGAGAAATTTGTGAATCCAGTTCAATCAGTTCAAAGTACATCATCTTTAACCGTTGCCAAGTTTGGTGGCACGAGTGTTGCCGATTTTCAGGCAATATTACGCTGCGCTAATATTATCAAAAATGACAGCAGTAACCGTTTAGTCGTTGTTTCTGCTAGCGCAGGGGTTACTAACTATTTAGTGCGATTAAGCCAGCAAGGCGTTCCTGTAGATGAGCAAAAAGATATTATTGAAAATATCCGCGCTATTCAAGTTAACATCACACAGCATTTAGCATCAGATGTTGAAACGTCGCTCAATCAACAAATCGATAGTTTATTAACCGAACTTACTCAGCATGCGTTAACTCAATCGTTACAATACACAGCTAAAACAACCGATGCTATTTTAGCGTTCGGTGAGCAATTAAGCTCACGTATATTTGCTCAAGTACTGCAATCTATTGATGTCTCAGGCGAGTATTTTAATGTTCAGCAAGTGATGAAAACCAATAGTTTGCATGGTAAAGCGGTTGTAGAAATTAACCAGCTAGAAGAGCAATGTGCTCAGTTATTAGCGCCTAAACTACAAAACAACGTTATTGTCACCCAAGGTTTTATTGGTCAAGATGCACAAGGGCACACTACTACATTAGGTAGAGGTGGCTCTGATTACTCAGCGGCATTATTAGCAGAAGCGTTAAATGGCGATAACCTCTCTATTTGGACCGATGTCGTTGGTATTTTTACTACTGATCCTAGAATTACCGACCAAGCGCGAGCAATTAAAGAAATTAGCTTCGGCGAAGCGGCTGAGATGGCAACATTTGGCGCAAAAATATTACACCCAGCAACGCTTATTCCTGCCATGAGACGCAATATCCCGGTATTTGTTGGCTCATCTAAAGAGCCTGAAAAAGGCGGCACGCAAATAAAACAAAAAGTTGATTCAAACCCTACATATCGTTCAATAGCTTTACGCCGTGAACAAAGCTTGGTGACGGTAAAAAGCCCAGCTATGCTTCATGCCAGTGGCTTTTTAGCAAAAGTTTTTGCAATTTTGGCTAAACACGAACTCAGTGTCGATCTGATTACTACCAGTGAAATTAGTGTTGCGCTTACTTTTGATAATCCTACTGGCTCTACACAGTCGTTAATTACTAATACTGTAGTGGCAGAGTTAGAGCAACTTTGTGAAGTCAGTGTTGAACACGGGTTGTCGTTGGTCGCGGTAATTGGTAACGGTTTAACGCTAGCGAAAGGTGTTGGCCGAAGCATTTTTGAAACCATTAATGATATTAATGTCAGAATGATTTGTCATGGCGCCAGTGCAAACAACTTGTGCTTTTTGGTAGATGAAAATGATGCCAATTCGACGGTAGAAAAACTGCATAACACGCTTTTCAAATAATTATTTTAAGATAACTGCTTGAAGGTGACTTTCAAAGATAAGAAAGTCACCTTATCTTAATTTTACCCTGTGGCTTTATGTTCTAAGCTTTATAATTCGTTCAACTAAACCCTAGCAAGTGTCATTGCCGAATTGTCTTGTCGGCAATCTATTTCTAGACTCCCGACAAATGACTTCGGGAGTGACACAAAGTAGAGTTACAAAGCTGTAGTTCGTCATTCCCGTAATTTTTTAGTCGGAAGCTATGCTTTTTAGCTCTTAATTAGCCTTGATGGATTCCCGCCAAAACACCGCGGGAATGACATAAACGGGGTAAAGATTTTATTCCGTTATTGTCGAGCTTTCCTGTCTGCAATCTATTTTCTGTGAACATTGGAAATAAAAACTTTAATAAAATCAACACCACTGAGAACACTGAGGCAGGTTATATGCTCCATGCATAACCTAAGTGACCTACATCCATGTAGGACTCACTAGGTGCTAGACAGAGGAAGAACAAATGAGTGTAAAGCATCTATTCACTTAAGTTTTTATCTCTTCTCGGTGTAGCAAACGAAGTGAAGCCTCGGTGTCCTCTGTGGTTTTGGTTTTAAGTGTTTTAGTCCCGTCATTGCCGAGTTTTCTTGTCGGCAATCTATTCTTATATAACTTCCAGAACACTAGACTAGGGGAAAATCTAAATGCATCTCTAGCAAGTATTCTGCTTGTCACTAATGTTGTTAATCAACAGATCTAATTCATCAGTTAAGTTCTGCAGTTTCTCCGGCGTTAAACCAGTAACAGCAAACATTTGTCTAGGGATATCCTTAGCCTTATCGGCTAATTCAATGCCTTTAGTGGTTAATTTGATAACCACTACGCGTTCATCTTCTTTCTGGCGAACTCTGCTCAGTAATGCTTCTTTCTCCATACGTTTTAGTAATGGCGATAAAGTACCAGAGTCTAGATCAAGCTGTTGCCCTAATGTTTTAACAGAGATGCCTTTAGGGTGTTGCCATAAAACTAACATGGCTAGATATTGCGGGTAAGTTAACGCTAGTGCTTTTAATACCGGAGTATAAAGTCTGCCCATCAGTTTGTTTAGCGTATAAACCCTAAAGCATAATTGCTTTTCTAGCAGTAAATCATTATTCACGATTACTGTGCCAATAGGTTTTTAATATCAGCAATCAAGGCTTCTGGCTTGGTAGTAGGTGCGTAGCGTTTGATCACTTCACCACGGCGATTTACAAGAAATTTGGTAAAGTTCCACTTAATTGACTTAGAGCCTAAAATGCCTGGTGCCTGCTGTTTTAAATAAGTAAACAGTGGATGCGTGTTATCACCATTAACCTCTATTTTATCGAACAAGGGAAACTTAATATTGAAGTTTAAATCACAAAACTGTTGGATTTCTTCATTAGTGCCACTTTCTTGTTGTTTAAACTGATTACAAGGAAAGGCAAGTATTTCAAAGCCTTGTTGTGACAACTCAGTATGTAGTTTCTGCAACCCTTCATACTGTGGTGTTAGTCCACATCCACTAGCGGTATTAACAATAAGTAATACTTTGTCAGAAAAATCACTCAGTGATAGTTCATTGTTTTTATTATCAGTGGCTGAAAATTGATATACGTTACTCATGCGAAGATTCCTATTAATTATGTTAACCCTAATTGCATTACCGTTAGCGCTATCTTTTTAAATAGTGCTATTGATTATGTGTTGCTAAATTAAGCTATTTCCAATTATGTACTTTTCATGGTTTGCAATTCTGTTGTGCACAACTTAATTGTGCTCATGGTACATTGAAAGAGACATAATTGCAAAGAGGCTAGAGCAAAATAGTAAACTGACGTAAACTGCCATCAATGAGTTTCTATTAAATTTTGAAAATAAGGTGGCAAAATGAAAGTAGCATTTGTTGGTCTTGGCGTAATGGGTTATCCAATGGCAGGGCATTTAATTGAAGCAGGGCACCAAGTGTGTGTTTATAACCGTAACCATGAAAAAGCTTTAGCCTGGCAAAGAGATTTTGGTGGTGAAGTGGCAATGACACCTGCGCAAGCGGCGAAAGATTGTCAGATTGTTTTTGCTTGTGTTGGCAACGATGATGACGTGCGTCAAGTTGCTTTAGGCGCTGATGGCATTTTTGCAGGGTTAGCAAAAGACGGGATTTTTGTAGATCATACGACGGCATCTGCCGAGCTTGCTATTGAAATGGCTGAGATAGCCCAACAAAATGGCCAACACTTCTTAGATGCACCAGTATCTGGTGGTCAAGCGGGCGCTGAAAGTGGCATCTTAACGGTTATGGTTGGCGGGGACGAAGAGACCTTTAATAAAGTTGAGCCAGTCATGTCTTCTTTTGCCCGTTTTAGCCAATTGATGGGTAAAGTCGGATCTGGGCAACTGGCAAAAATGGTCAATCAAATTTGTTTTGTAAACACGGTTCAAGGCTTGGCTGAAGGGCTAAACTTTGCGCAAAAGGCAGGTTTAGATACAGATAAACTGCTTGATACCATAGGTAAGGGCGCTGCAGGCTCTTGGCAAATGGATAATCGCGGTAAAACCATGTGTGCACGAGAGTTTGATTTTGGTTTTGCTGTTGATTGGGTAAGAAAAGACTTGTCGATTGCGTTTGCTGAGGCTGAAAAGTTAGGTGCAGATTTAACTATCACCAAGCAACTTGATGGTTACTATCAAGAAGTACAAGAAAATGGCGGCAACCGTTGGGATACCTCAAGTTTAATTTCACGGTTTAATAAGTAAAAAATAACCCTAGCCGACATGGATTCCCGCTCAGTAACTGCGGGAATGACATTGATGGGTAGAGGCTTCCACCGTCATTGCCGAGTTGTCTTGTCGGCAATCTGTTGTTGAATAGGTTTAAAGCTACTTTGATGGATTCCCGCCAAAACACCGCGGGAATGACACAAATAGAGAAAGCCTGTTTCGTCATTGCCGAGTTGTCTTGTCGGCAATCTATTGTTATATCGGTTTAAAGTTACTTTAATGGCCTCCCACTAGCTTACCGGGGGAATGACATTAATTCGCGAATTACCCTTGGATATATTCGTACAAAGATTTAAGTACAGCCATTTTACCTTTATCTTCTTCATGTTCGTGAGCTAGATTTTCAATTTTCATCATAAACTCATCAAGGGATAATATGCCCTTACCACCATATTGCAGTTTGTTTTGACTATATTGTTGCCACTTAGCTTGCTCTTCAGTTGATAGTGTGTGTGGGTAGTTTCTTGCGCGGTAGCGAAATAAAAGCACACGCAAGCGTTCATCTTGAAATTGAAATGGATGATTCGCTAATTGCTCTGGCGTTAAGCCACGTAAAATATCCATTTGCGCTTTATCGCTATGGCTAAAGAAACTACCACCATACAAAGCTTGTTCAGCATCAGGTTGTTCATCACCAAAATCAGACGTGGCAAACACATCACTTAAGGTATCTCTAAGCTCAGCATGCTTTTTAAGTAAGCTTAAGTTCTCTAAACAAAAATCCCGCGGTATTGCTAAACGCTCTGCATTTTCAGGCAATAAGGTTTTCGCTGGAGCTACCACGGGGCATTTATTAACATGAATCAGCTTAACCGGAATGGGCTTTTCATCTGGCGCTAAATCGTCATGGCGGGTATATAATCGCGCCTTTATTTCTTCACTGCTTAACTCAAGCAATGGCGAAATGTCTTGCGCCAAATCGACACAAATCACAGCATTTTTATTAACTGGGTGATAATTGATAGGCGCAAACCAACTGGTACAACCGTGCGCCGATGATATTTTGCTTGAAGTATGCACTACGGGCGTCATTTCAGCAGTATTAATTAAATCTTTAACTTGGTTCTTATTTTTTAAGTTAAATATAAAGTCGTACAGTTTTGGCTGCTTTTCTTTAATCAACTTGGCCATGGCAATAGTGGCATAAACATCGCTCATCGCATCATGGGCGGCTTCGTGGCTAATGCCATTGGCGGCAGTTAATAACTCTAAGCGAAAACTAACCACCTCTTCACCATCACGCTCAACGGTTGGCCAGTTAATACCTTCTGGGCGCAGCGCGTAAGTAGCACGCACCATATCAATAATGTCCCAACGACTATTACCGTTTTGCCACTCGCGGGCATAAGGGTCAAAGAAGTTACGGTAAAATAAATAACGACTGACTTCATCATCAAAACGAATACTGTTATAACCGGCAACACAAGTATTGGGTGTTGCGAACAAATTATGAATACGGGTAGCAAATTCAGCCTCAGATAAACCTTCCCGTTGCGCTTTTTGCGGCGTAATACCGGTAACTAAACATGCTTCAGGATGCGGTAAATAATCAATCGGCGGCTGACAATAAAACATCTCAGGCTCGCCAATAATGTTTAAATCGAGATCGGTACGAATGCCGGCAAACTGAGAAGGCTTGTCAAACTTAGGGGAAATGCCCCAGGTTTCATAATCGTGCCAAAGAATTGTCGATTGTTCAGTGTCGTTCATTAATGTTCACTCTTTAGCGTTAAGTTATTGCTAGTTACTAGCTTAGTTCGTAATTATCACCTTGGTTAGCAGGTGAATCAACAATATTGTATAGATTTAGTGATGTTAGCTAAATTTCACCTTAAAGTTGTGGTTATAATGTTAACTTTATATATGTATTTATTAAGACGTAACGTCTAAAGGCTTAGTGTGAATAATATTGGTTTTGGAGATAGAGACTTCAACGTTGCGGTATATATCGCCAA
>CAJXPG010000181.1 GCA_913057925.1 uncultured Colwellia sp.
CTACACAGAGTAGATCGTCGGCAGCGTCAGATGTGTATAAGAGACAGGTCTATAGACCGAGAAAAGTATAAAAGCTTAGCTGTTCCGAGGCAGTATTATAAATATTGGCTAGGACATATTTATTATGATGATGTAGCAGGTGGCAAACTACTTAGAGATTCACTCATTAGAATCTTTAAAGAAAAGTACCCTGACAAAGAGATTATAATGACAGGAATAGGTGGAGATCACACAGAGTTATCAATAAACAGACAACAGTCTTTAGTCAACCTAATCAAGAATGAAAAAATCGAAAATGTATCATTTACTCAAATATTTCCTGTTTTATGGGATCCCACGTTATTGTCTAGCCGGTATCCATTAATCATCAATCGTTACCCAAAAACTAATATTTTCTGGACTGCTGGTGATCAAATAGCATTAACGCTTATAGCAGAGCAGAAACGTTTAAAGCATAAAATTTCAATCGTGGGTGGCTTTGACTGGTTACCTAGCGCACTAGAAAGTATCCAGCAAGGAGAATTATCAGCATCTGTTGGAGGTCACTTTTTAATGGCTGCTGCAGTTATGATTAAAATTGCTGATTATGAAAAAGGCATAGATAGGTTCTTGTTAGAATCTACACCATTAAGTTATGAATTAATCACTTTAGATAATGTCAATCAATACGTAAGCTTCATAAAAGAAAATCAGTGGGAGGATATAAATTTCAAACTATTTTCTAAATTCCACAGTGGTGATAATACAAAACGCTTATCTATTGAAAACATACTTCCGACAGGAATCAATAAAAAGCAAATACCTGTAAAAAATTAACTTTCATGTATATCTGTATTGAATCCAAGCGAATAAAACTGCGTTCATATTCAGCGATGTTTAGCGGCTTTAGCAATGATTAACTAACGATGACCATCCTTGTAAAAACCAAATAGAGGATTAGCCTTTTGCTATATTCTCGACAAATATCAATAAAACAAACTATACAGTGGCTTGATTATACAAGCGCACAGGTTCATGAGGGTGTTCATACTTATTTAGTATTAATGACTTCTAAGGTTAGTGCCTGCTTCACTTAACCCGCGATAAAATTCTTCAATATTACAGTTTTCTTCTAACTGACAAATCACTTTATATTTTTCAATCGCTGGTTGATAGCCTTGTAAAGCTGCTTGAAATAGCCAATGAGCTGCCATTTGAACATCACGAATTTCTTCACTACCGTCAAAAGTTAAATAGAGCTCAGCTAAGTTCGTTTGCCCTGGCGCATAGCCTAGCTCTGCAGAGCGTTGCAAACGTTCGAAAGCTTTCTCATACCTATTATCAACATGAGTGGCTTTAAGTATTGCCACTCCTTGGGTATTCTCACGTTTACCCGGAATAAAGAACCACTTTTCTTTCACGGGTGTCGGGTTGGTCACGGCATGACCTTCAATCATATAAACAGCACTGTTTCTACCGATAAAAGCGAGCTCTGGTCGCACAACACGATAAATAAAACCTTGTTCAAACAAGCTGTTTAATTCTTTAGTTGAATAATTCTGTCGTTGTTTTTCAAAATAATCAAAATGTGTACTGTGACCAAATAAAACAGCATCGCTCAAAGATTTCTTTAATGGGTAAAAGTAATTACCAAAGGTTAGAGAAACCGTACCGCCAGTAATATCGACAATTTTGGCAACACGGTATTTGTGTTGTGAACGCCTATCTCCAGCACTCTTTCGATAGTCTAGGTAATAAAAATCATTCACTTTAGGTGCGTCGATGTAACGTTGGCTTTGGCGGTGTTTTTCTTGTTCTTCAGAAAAGTAATAACTTAACAGCAGTATAATGATAATGCTGCCAGCAAAAGTGCTCAGCAAGCGTAACTTATTGAAGAGCGCTAAGGTGAAATTAGAAAAGATCAGTTTAAAATCAGAAGAGCTTCCTGTAATTTGTTCGAGGTTATTACACTGTAAGCATTGTAACCGTGTATCTCGCTTTACCGGAAAAATTGGTAAGTATTCAAAAAAATAAAAACCATAAGTAATCACTGAATTAACACTATGTTGCTGGCTACCACAACAAGGACACAGTAACTTATCGGTTATGCCTAAACTTACTGTCGACTCACGATAATCCATTACCCTAACCTGTGATTAATTAGTTTTTTATTGTGCTATTTTTATAACATTCGTTTATAAAACAAACAAGCACTTTCTACTAAGCACTTCGTAGACCGAGACAGCAATATCTTTATTTGGCTGCTTGAGGTAAATACACGAAAAGAGATATAAGGCATCAAAACTGCTGACTGCATCACGATGAGCCGCTTTAACAGTCGCAGTTCACCAGTATCTACATTATTTTAAATGCCTGCCGCCATCAAGTTGCATATTTCTTCCGGTCATAAACTCACTAGAAAGAATAAATTCAATCGCTCGAATAATTTCACTGTAACCAGCCTCTTTTGGCAGTAACGCTTTACTGTAGGCTTTTGATTTATAGAGATCATCATCATGGTCATTAAACTTTATCAATGCAGGAGAAATAGAATTAACTTTCACCTGAGGTGCCAATAATGCGGAAAATGACAGTGTTAAACTATTGATGGCGGTTTTACTCGCTGCATAAGCAATATGCTTTTTGCTGCCTTTTTCTGCCACATAATCACTTATATGAATAATGTCAGTGAAACCATTGTCTTTTTTTGATTGGTTTATCAATAAGTGTTGAAATGCCAAGTTAATTTGATAAGGAATGCTGACATGTATCATCATCATTCTTTGTATGATTTCAGCGTCACTAAACTGAACTGAACCCTTGCTCTTATTATCAGCAAGCCAATCAGAGGCGTTATGAATTATAGTGCTCAAGTTATGGTATTTATCTTTAATTTTTGCAATAAATTCATCAACCTCTTGTTGTTGATAAAAATCTACTTGATATAAATCTGCACCTTGCGCTGATAAGGTGTCAATTACCTCATAGTGGGTGCGATAAGTACCAATCACTTTAAAACCTTGAGCTAAAAAGTGTTTGCTAAGTGCCAAACCTAGCCGCTTTCCAATACCCGTAATTAAAATAACTTGGCTCATCGTAAAAATTCAGCTCGAGTTTGCGGATTGGTCTTAAATATACCGCCTAAGGCTGTGGTTAACGTTTTCGAATTAACATCCATTACCCCTCTTGATTTTACGCAATAATGGGTAGCATTTATTGAAACGGCGACGTTTTCAGTGTCAGTTAACGTTTGCATGGCAACTAAAATCTGCTGAGTTAACCGCTCTTGCACTTGCGGCCTTTGTGCAAAAAATCGTACCAAACGATTAATTTTCGATAAGCCAATAATTTTATCATTCGGTATATAGGCTACCTGTGCCAAACCATCAATGGTGACAAAGTGATGTTCACAGGTTGACGTTAAGTTGATGTCGCTCACTTTAACCATTTCATCGACCGACATTTTATTTTCAATCAAGCTAATTGATGGGAAGTTTTCATAACTCAAACCTGAAAAAACTTCGTGAACATACATCTTTGCGATACGGTGTGGGGTTTCAGCTAAACTATCATCAGCCAGGTCAAGCCCTAACGTGCTAACTACCTCAGTTAATAAGCCTTTAATCCGAGTATATTTCTCTTCATCAGACATATCACTAGGTATTAATGGCGTCTCTAACCCTCTTTCAATAAGAGTATCTCTAACTAATATTGCAGCTTCACTTATCATGATATTTCTCCAGGTTCAGCTCGGTAACACAAGGTTAAAGAAACTGAGTCAGCAAACCTAAGTGCATGTGGTTTATCAATAGTCACTTTGGCAAAGTTTACCCAAGGATGATCAGCACACACCGCTAAAACATCACTGGTTAATTTTTCTAGTAAAAGAAAACGTCCATTTTCCACAAGACTAATGATTTTTTTGCAAATAGTTTTATAATTCAAAGCATTATCAACACTGTCGTTTAAACACATTTTGTTGGCCGGATAATGAACCTCAACATTGATAACGATGTCTTGCTGTTTACTTTTTTCTTCCTCATTAAAGCCTATAAATGTTCTTAGTCGTAAGTTGGTGATGGTGATAATGGCGCTATTACTCATAAATTAACCTATTATTTTATACGTTGTTTTTTACGTAGTTGTTATCTACGTAACTGTATACGTTGAAGATTTCTTTTAGTTCACTTTTTTATTTTTAAATACTTAATAATATTTCTGTAAACGTAACTAATACACTAGATAGCTACGGGGTGAATTGTCATCTAAATACATTTAAACCACCTTATCAGCCGAAGGGCTATGCCAAGTAAAATTTATTCTCGATAAGGATTGACTGTTTTTATCATACGCTTGCCACAGTGCTTGATAAGTTTTATTTAATTGCGGATGTAATTCATCGCCTGCCACATTTGACAAAGGCCATAGAACGAAAGCATTCTCGATGATCTCACCTCGCGGCACAGTGACACCAGAGATAACCCCAACTTCATCGCCAAAGGTTAAGATATCAAGATCTAAAGTTCGTGAAGAAAACTTAGGGCCAGTGCGGAGACGTCCATTATCATTTTCTATTTTGGTTAACATTGCTGATAATTCGGCAACAGAATGAGATGTATCAAACCCTACAACTAAGTTTAAAAAGTTATCACCATCAAAACCTACCGGCTGACAATCATAAGCATCAGAAACAATTAAAGGTGAGAACAATGCATCCAGTGCATTTAAGGCAGCTGTTATATGTTGCTCTCGGTTTATGTTACTGCCTAAGCTCAGATAAACTCTACGCACTGATAGCTCCCTCATTTTAAAATACCAAACACCATAACCTTCAATCTATATGATAATGCAAAAAAAAGCGAGCGAGTGCTTACTATTTATTACTTAGTTATCAATTGGTTGTTACTTAAAGTTTCGGTTGAATTTCACCCTGTGATAAAATGCCAAGGTTATTTATTCAAATAATGAGGTAAATTTAAAGCCTGTTGTCTTAGAGTGAAAGCAGCTATAAATACTTGAGTGTATTGAAAAGACCTGTGATTACCCAGAGGCATTGTAAGAAAGAGTGAGCAACTTTTATTTTACCTTCTCATCTTCGTTGATATTACAGCCACCAATTAACTTTTCACTGATTCTATTTATTTTCCAATTATTTAAATCGCTTGAAATTTAACCTAGCCTAGTTTACTTTAGTTGAACTACGAAAGACTTCGTCAATGATAAAACTAAGAATAATGACTTAATACAAGGAAGAAAAGCATGTACATAAGGATACTAGTACTCGCGATCACGTTGGCATTAGCCTTAGGATTAATTTTCAGTGATTTTAATTTAGCGCCTCATGCCACGTTAGTGAAGTTACAGCCAAGCCCAAAACCAGTTCAAATAATAAATCGCTCAGCGAAGTTATCCGAAAATACTCATCAGCAACTTGGCGAGTTGAGTGAGGGGCTAACTAAAATAAACGCTAGCAGTGATGGCAATAACCCCGATTGTGATATTACTTCAAACGTATTACCCGTGAGATTGACGATATCAGGGAATAAGGAAATAAAGGCTTTTGGTAGTTATATTTCTGAAGATTTTTTATTTAAGACTTTAGAAAATCGCTCATATGATTGTGAAAGTATTAAATTGTACTTTTCATTAGAATATGGGGTTAAGGATGACTACCTCAAGCAATTGATTGCTAAAATTGATAAATTAAAAGTCACCCAAGTCTATCGTCCAGCAGTGCTGCATGCGCCAGGTAGCCCCGTTATTTTTTAACTTATAAGAGCGCAAGGCACAGCAACGCTAAAATGATTACGCGACTATCAGCTGTAACTCTCGAATTAAGCTATCAATATCAGACTGACTAATATTCAAATGAGTCACAAGTCTTAATGGATTGCCCGCAGAAATAAGAATGCCTTGATTTGATAACTTATTGGCTATCTCCTCTGCGCTCAAGTTGGCAGACAAACTAGCAAAAACCATATTGGTTTCAACAAAACTTGTATTTACTTTGAAGCCTTCAACTTGATTAAGCTGCTCAGCAAGGTACTTGGCATTTACGTGATCATCATTTAACCGCGCAATATTATCTTGTAATGCTATTTCAGCCGCAGCCGCTAAAATACCTGCTTGTCGCATGCCGCCACCTAATACTTTTCGCCAGCGTCTTGCTTTGGCAATAAAAGCTTTACTGCCAAAAAGCAGTGAACCAATTGGCGCCCCTAACCCTTTAGATAAACAAACGGTCATGGTATCGAAGTACTTCGCGATCTCTTTAATATCAACACCTAAGGCAATGGCGGCATTATAAACTCGAGCACCATCTAAGTGTAATGCTAAGCCCTCGCCTTCAGCGAACTCTCTTACTTGTGCTAAATAATTTAACGGCAAAACTTTGCCATTAATGGTATTTTCAATACTGATCAGTTTGGTCCTAGCAAAATGATAATCATCAGGTTTTATTGCTTTTTTTAATTTGCTTAAACTCAAGGTGCCATCAGGTTCATTTTCTATCGGTTGAGGTTGAATAGAGCCAAGCACAGCTGCACCTCCACCTTCAAATTGATAATTATGCGCTTGCTGTCCACAAAGGTACTCATCTCCTCGCTCACAATGCGACATCAAGGCAAGTAAATTAGCTTGTGTACCTGAGCTACAAAACAAAGCTGCTTCAAAACCATGACGCTCAGCTGACCATGATTCTAATGCATTAACGGTAGGGTCATCACCATAAACATCATCCCCAACCACAGCATTTGCCATTGCAGCACGCATTTTAGCGCAAGGTGTTGTCACCGTATCTGAACGAAAATCAATCATGAAGAACCTTAGAAATAATAGTTATATTTAAGCTATCACTATATGCTCAAATTGACTGTTAATGATAGCTTTATATGGCGTTAGCAATAAGAAGATTATTACCTCTTGGCGTCAATAATAAATTATAGGTAGTCTCAATAATCACTAAAAAATAGGTTTTTATTGCTATTCGTTATAGCTGAGTTACATCATGTTAATAAACTTACTCTGCCTCTAGTTATTCATTCTGTTAGAATAACGGCAATTGATTAAAGCATACCGAGACAACATGTCAGAATTTAACGCATTTTCACTTTTAGACGCTATTATTGAGCGCGTTCACTTAAAAGGTTACCAGCAGCCAACGCCTATCCAGAAAGCCTGTATTCCCGCGCTCATTAAAGGCGGTGATCTTTTGGGTATCGCACAAACGGGAACAGGAAAAACAGCCGCCTTTTCTTTACCAATTATCAATAACTTTGGGCGAAATAAAATTGATGTCCCGACTAAAAGCACACGTTCACTGATCTTAACCCCGACACGTGAGCTTGCTTCGCAAATAATGCAAAATATTGATGACTATGCTGAAGGTTTAGCGCTTAACACTAAGGTGGTTTATGGTGGTGTAGGAAGACAGCCTCAAGTTGATGCTATCGCACAAGGACTTGATATTTTAGTTGCTACCCCGGGTAGATTATTGGATTTAATTGAAGCAGGCGATATCGATTTTAAGGCATTAGAAGTTTTTGTCTTAGATGAAGCAGATACCATGCTTGATATGGGCTTCTTTAAAGATGTTCAGCACATCATAGCTAAACTACCGAAAAAACGACAAACCTTGTTATTTTCAGCCACTATGCCTGCTGAAATAGAGGTACTGGCACAGGCAATATTAACTAAACCAACCAAAATTGAAATTGCAGCGCAAACGGTTACCATCGACTTGGTTAATCAAAGTGTATACCAGCTTGAAAAGTCGAATAAAGTGCCTGCACTATTTAATATTCTTTCAAATCCTGACTTTGAAAAAGTCCTTATTTTTTGTAAAACAAAGTATGGCGCTGACATTATTTTCAAAGCACTAGAGGAAGCGTCAATAACTGCTGCGAGTCTTCATAGTGGAAAAACCCAAGCCATGAGAGAAGAAGCCTTACAAAGCTTTAAAGATGCTAACTTAAGAGTATTAGTGGCTACTGATGTTGCTGCTCGTGGCATTGATGTTGATAATATTACGTTAGTTATTAACTATAACCTTCCTGAAGACCCAAGAAACTACATACACCGTATAGGGCGAACGGCTCGTGCTGGAAAAAGTGGTATGGCCATTTCATTTGCCGTAGAAAATGATGTAAGGCAACTAACGACGATTGAAAACAGCATAGGGCAAGCTATTCCAGTTGTTTCAGAGCAGCCATTTCAT
>CAJXPG010000182.1 GCA_913057925.1 uncultured Colwellia sp.
TCTAACCTGACCAAGCTATATTCAGAGGTTTGTAATAATTGATATTCAACTCTATATGCTCTATCAACTTGCGTGGTAATCGTTGACAAGGCAATGAGCGTAATCATCAAGTAGATACCGAAACCTAGTGCACCTACAATAGGTATTAATAAAATTTTCAATTGTATTGAGAGTGATTTAAAAGCATTCATAAAGCAGTATTTCTCATTATTATTGGAATAGGAGACGACTTAATTCAGTGTAGGAAACAATATGAGATATCACAACTTATTGAGCTTGTTATCAATTTATTAGAAAATAATACAGACTGTACGATAGGTTTTTTAAAGGGGAATCAACCTTGCTACTTTGTGCTCATCGGGTGATAAGCGATTGGAACGCGTTATTTGAAGGTACAATCGAGCGATTACCGAGGTAAAACAATTTCTACCTGACAACCTCCTTCTGCTCGGTTCGATAAACGTAATTGGCCTTGGTGACCTTCAATAATTTGCTTACACAACGATAAACCAATACCTGTACCTTGGGCTTTAGTAGTAAATAGCGGTACAAAAACATTGTCTAAGTTTTGAATGCCTGGGCCATTATCAAGAATATAAATAAGCAGTTGTTTTTCATTCACCTTGATAAGCAAATCAATTTTATTTTCTTGCCCTTGCTCTAACGCTTCATGGGCATTTTTTAATAAATTAATTAAGCATTGCTCAAACTGAGCAACATCAAGGTTTAGCGCCACTGTGCTAGGCAATTGCAAATTAACCGGATAATTTAGCAATGACGTTAGCTGCTCGACAATAGGGACAATATCAACCTTTTTACATTGAGGTTTTGGCAAGTGAGTGAGTACTCGATAACCGGCAAGGAAATGTTTTAAGCTGGTTGCTCTATCATGAATGATTTTCAAGCCCGATTGAATGTCTTCTTTATCATCCAGTTCAATATCACTTTGCCCGGTGATTTTATCTAACGTCGAGGTAAGTGAAATAATCGGCGCCAATGAGTTATTAATTTCATGGCTTAGAATTCTAACCAAGTTTTTCCATGCTTCTTGCTCTTGCTGACTCAACAACAAATCTAAATCAGAAAAGATATATAAAGTGTGCTGCTGCCCTTGCTCACGGAAACCGTCTTTAAAAATATGCCAGCGAGCAGTGCGTGAGCCTAAGGTAAGTTTTTCTATCGAGTTTGATTTAAGCTCGGATAACTTACCAAGGTTTAGCTCTGCCAGCGTTTTATGACTTAGTTTTGATTCATTTATGCCCAACAACATTTCGGTTTCTGGGTTCACCATGGTAATTTTTCCCTGCTCATTGCAGGCAATAATCGCCACTTTTATTTGCTTAATAACTTTAGCCAGTAATAGTTGGCTTTCCTTAAAGTCATAACGCGCTGTCGTTAAAGAATCCGCCAGCTTATTAATTTGCCGAATTAAATCACTGTGGCCACTTTGTCCGATCTCTGCTTTACCACGTAAAGAAAAATCGCCTACATTTAACGCTTCAACCAAATTCGCTAAGGAAATAAATTGATCTTTAATGTCGTAATAAAAAAGGTGAAATGAAAAACCAACGATGGCTGATAAAAAAATCGTCACCAAAGCCTGTAAATAAAAGGAAGCGTCTATATGCCACAACAAAAATAGCGCGAGCAAATAGCTAGGAAGAATAGCCCAAAGTACCGTGGTAAATAGCCTTTTTTCAAATGAACCTTTAAACATTCCCTACAACCCAAACTTGTCTAAACGACGATAAAAAGCGCTGCGACTCATAGCCAGTGATTTGGCGGCATCAATTGCACTGCCATTATTTTGCTTTAACCTTTGTTCAATCACTTGCTTTTCAATGTCTTCCATCGTCATAGCATCATCAAAACTTGATTCTACTGGCGCAATTGCTGACGTTGCTTGGTTTGCGGTTGTTTCAACAAGCATTAGGTGCTCAGGCAATATTTCATCGCTAGCGAGTAAGGTAGCGCGCTCTAGAGTGTGGCTTAATTCACGGACATTACCTGGCCATGAATAGCTAAGTAATTGTTGCTTTGCTTGAGTCGACAGCTCTGGTGCGGATTTATTATATCTGGCAGCACTTTTATCAATAAAACTTTCCGCCATAGGTACAATATCGTCAAGGCGAGCTTTTAACGGCGGGATCTCAACAACAAAAGTATTTAATCGGTATAACAGATCTTGCCTAAAGCTTTTATCGGCTACCATCTGATTTAAATCACCGTTGGTAGCACTGATAACTCTAATATCTGCTTGTTGGGTTTTACTGGCTCCCACTTTCTCAAATTGATGTTCTTCTAATAACCTAAGTAATTTTGCCTGCTGCGCTAACGGTATATTGGCAATTTCATCTAAGAACAAGGTGCCTTGCTCTGCTAATTCAACGCGACCAATCCGGTTTTCTTTGGCATCGGTAAATGCGCCTTTGACATGACCAAACATTTCACTTTCAAATAAGGTATCTGTGATCGCGCCCATGTTAACCGAAACAAAGGAATTATTATGACGTTGACTTTGTTGATGAATATGACTCGCCAATAAGCTTTTACCGGTACCATTTTCACCGGTAATTAAGATATTAATATCCGCTTTAGCTATTTGCTCTAAAGTAGTTAGCAGCCCTTTCATTGCAGCTGATTGAGCCACCATTTCATTACCATCTAATTTGGCAATTTGCTGTTTTAGATTATGATTCTCTTCGGTGAGCTTTAGGTTTTGTTTAGTTTGTTGTCGCAGCGCCAATTGATTGTTAATGATGGACAATAGTCTATCGTTTTCCCAAGGCTTTTGAATAAAGTCCCCCGCCCCTAACTGCATCGCCTGCACGGCAACTTCAACCGTAGCCCACCCGGTCATACAAACTACTGATAAATCACTGTCATATTTTTTAAGTGTTTCAGTCAGCTGCAAACCTTCCTGACCTGAGGTAGTATCTAGCTGATAATTAAGATCAATTAAGGCTAAATCTATTTCTTTAGATTTTATTAAGAATTCAACTTCAGCGGGGCTAGTCGCCGTGGTCACCTTAAAACCCTCACTCTTTAAAAATAAGCGTAAGGCGGCAACTATGCTGGCATCATCATCAGCAATTAATATATGAGACACAAAAATTTCCTATGGTTAACACCAGTAGCTTGATATTGAAAAGCTACTATATATTTGTATTTATAACATAAAAAAGCCTTTTCTAAGAAAAGGCTTCATTAATCATTTATCTATAACCGCTATTCATAGCGTAATGCCGAGCATGGCTCTAACTTCAATGCTCTTTGCACCGGGTAATAAATAGCCATAAAGATTACTGCACTGATAAGCGCCGGAATCACGATATATAGCATTAATGAGCCTTGAGCGAGTGATGATTGCTCAAGCATTTTCACTAAGGCAATCCCCATTGGCACTCCGATCACTAGGCCAATAGATAGTTGCTTAATCCCTTGTATAATAAAGTGCTTATAAATATCGCTTTCATCAGCTCCTAATGCTCTGCGAATACCAATTTCTTGGGTCTTTTGTACGATAGTATTCGACATTACCCCATAAATTCCGCTAAAAGCTAACACCATAGAAGCAGCAGCAAACACCAAGAACAATTCACTAACAAAGTTCATACCGGCATTACGCTCTTCAATCGAAGCGCGTAAGGTTTTCACATCATAAGCTGGCGCATCTCGCTCAATTTTTTGGGTAACACTCGTAACAATATCTGATAGACCCACAACGGTACTTGCATCTGCAGCGACTGTTTTAACGGTGATAGAAACAAAACGTTTTGGCGTTTGCTGTAATGAAACAAATGCGGTCGGCTTTTCAATATTCAACGACGTTGGTTGGCCATGCAGAACATTATTTACTACACCGACAATGGTATACCAGTCTTGATCAGTTTCGATAAATTTAAAGCGTTTACCCAGTACATCACCATCTTTATAATATTTTTTAACGAAATTTTCCGTAACTATTGCAGTTAATGGTGAGTCAATCTTATCTCTTGAATCAAATACACGACCTGATTTTAAGTTAACTTCCATAACCTGAAAGTAATTGTGTGCCACACCTACCGAGTTAGAGCTAGGGTATTGAGGCTTTTTACCATAATCAACACCATCAATGGCAATGTTCTCATAACTTGCCCAGTTCCCAGGCAGAGTTCGGGTAAGACTAACATCGGCTACTTCTGGTTTCGCTTGTAAGCTGCTGATAATGTTTTGGTAGTATTGTTGTCTTTTTTCTAAGCTTTTATATTCAGCTTCTGGCAAGCCAACTCGTACGGTAAAAATATTTTCAATTGTGGTACCGTAATCAATGCTATTTTGCTGGTGTACTGAGTAAACCATACCCGTTGATAATAATAGTAAGGCACACGACAACACCACTTCGGAAACAACAATTACCTTACTTAAGCGGCCTGCTGACTTACTTTGTGCACCACGAGTACCGTCTCTTAACGTGGCATTAAAATCACCTGAGGTTGCCTTTAATGCTGGTAAAATACCAGTAACAAATGCTGTTGTTAACGTAATCACTATGGCCGCAACAATTGAAGTTTCGGTAATGACCATGTTCCACCAAAATGGCGGGTCAAATGGAAATGCTTCTAATAAATCTCTGTTACTTTGCTCTAACCATAAACCAGAAATTAATACCGCTAGTACCCCTGAGATAGTACAAATCAGCACCGACTCCCACATCATCTGCATCACAATAGTGGATCTTGGTGCTCCCAGAGCAGTTCTTATGGCTGTTTCTTTGCCTTTTTCTGTTGCGCGAGAAAATAATAAATTGCCGACATTAATACAGGCTAGCAATAAAATAAAACCAACCGCTAATTCCATTGCCAAAATGATAACGGCAGTTCCGTCACCCATAGAGGCTTCTTGAATGGTCCAAACACGCGCTGAAGTATTCGAATTAAGTTTTGGATATTTAACTTCTAGTTCAGCCATTAAACTTTTGATTTCAGCATTGGCTTGTTCATCAGTGACTTCTGGCTTTAACACACCATAAACAGCAACATAGTCGCTTTTTGAACGTTCCACACCAACACCTGTTGTGGTGTACGGTAGCCAAATTCTCCCGGCATCTGGAAATTGATAGCTATCTGGCATTACACCAACAATGGTGGTCGGTTTGGTATTTACCCGTAATTTTTTGCCTAGTACATCTGCATCACCAGCAAACAAGCTTTGCCATAAGGTATGACTCAGTACGGCAACTGGCTCAGCACCCGATAAACCATCATCATTGGTCAGTAAGCGCCCTAGCAAAGGCTTAGCTTCGGATATTTTAAAGAAGTTTTCCGTGACGTAATGACCGGTATATTTTACCGCTCTATCGTTGGTACTTAAGTTAACAGTACCTATATCATAGGCATCAAATACCTCATAACTTTGCACACGCTTTTTCAAATCGTCAAAGTCAGGTACTCGAATACTAGTACCTTGGTAAGTCATGCCGTTGTATATCATATCAACCGCTCTAATTCGCTCGCCATCTTTAAAAGGTAATGGCGCCACCATTGTCCCTTGAATAAAGCTAAACATATAAATACAAAGCGTTAAGCCTGTGGTCATCACGAAAACGGTTAATGCGGTAAATTTCGGGTTTTTAATTAAGGTTCTAAAGGCGAAATTAATATCAGAAAAAATATTCATCAGTGTACTCCTTACGCTACCGCTTCTTCGATATCGTCACTATTTACAATAGAGTCAGAAACAATACGACCATCAAACACCTCGATAATACGTTCAGCGCGTTTTGCACCACGAGGATCATGAGTAACCATACATATTGTTGCGCCTTCGGCATGTAACTTGTCTAATAAACTCATCACTAACTCGGCATTTTTTGAATCTAGGTTACCCGTTGGCTCATCCGCTAAAATGATGGACGGATTACCCGCAATAGCACGAGCTACCGCAACACGTTGCTGCTGACCACCAGAAAGTTGCGATGGGTAATGCTTAGTGCGATGTGCCATATCAACCTTTTCTAATGCTGCAGTCACCATTTCATGACGCTGAGTTTTAGAAATATCTTTACGGTATGTCAGCGGTAAGGCAACATTTTCAGCAACAGTTAGCTCACTGATTAAATTGAATGATTGAAAAACAAAACCTATTTCTTTATTACGAATCGCTGCTCGTTGTTTGCTATTAATATCAGCAACTTCATGACCATTTAAGGTGTAATTGCCACCTGAGCTGGTGTCAAGTAAGCCTAATAATGATAACAAGGTAGATTTACCACAGCCCGAAGGACCTGAAATAGATAAGTACTCTCCTTGTCGAACCTGCAAGTTAATATCGCTAAGCGCATGAGTTTCTACTTCATCGGTTGAAAATACTTTCTTTAGGTTGGCTAACTTAATTAATGTTTTCATCGTTAAATCCTTGTTTTTCAAAATGCTGTTTGTTTAATTTTTAATAATTTTTGTCGGCTATAACTTATTTCAGTGCCACTTGCTGATGACGTTCAAAACTGGTTTGTTCAGAGACGATGATTTTATCGCCAGCTTTCAAACCATTAACAATTTCGATATCAACACTCGACGATAAACCAAATTCCACTGGAATCTGCTGCGCTTGGGTTTGCTCAGCATTGAGCAGATAAACTGCCATGGTTTGATTAGCCTGAGAAAAGGCTGGGCGTCTGACATAGAGGCTATTTTTCTTTTGGGTGATAAAGATTTCACCATCGATAGATAGGTCAGGTCTTGCTTCATCTGGCAGCATTGATGTCAATTCAACATCCACTTGCACTGTACCGCTTACTACCGCAGGGTCGATACGAATAACCTTGCCTTGAATTTGATTAAAGCGAGTATCGATAGCTACCTTCTGACCTATGATGATATCGCCAGCATTTAACTCAGGTACTTTCAACTCGGCGATTAAGTCATCTTTCTTGGCAAATTTTGCAATATTGCCACCAATCGCAACACGTTGACCTAATTCAAGTGGCATCGCTTGCAGCACGCCTGCGAGAGAAGCTTTAATATTTAACGACGCCAACTGAAACTGCGCTCTTTCGTACTTCTTATTTAGTTTCTTTAACAACGCCGTTTGTGCTTGAAACCCTGCAGCTAAGTTCAATTTAAGCTGCTTAAAACGTGCTTTATTAATCTCGATGGTTTTCGCTAACTGATTAACCGTAAGTTTTGATGATTCAAAATCCAGTTTTGATACCGTTGAATTACCAACTTTAATTAATTGAGACTCAGCATCTAAACGCATTTTCGCTTTTTCAAACTTCATTTGTGTTTCTAGGGCACTGGCTTGCATATCAAGTAACTGAGTATCTTGGCTTACTTTTAACGCACGCGTTTGCGCTTGCATAGCTTCCACTTCCCAGTGTAGCTCTTGTACTTTTTGATCTAACTCAGGGTTAACTAATTCAACAATCAACTGCCCTTGCTCAACATGTGCACCCGGTTTAACCAGAATACGTTCAACCTTGCCTGATACGGTACTTGCTACCCAGCGCACATCCCTTGGCGCTAAAATGCCTGGACCCGAAATTTTTATATCAAAGTCGCCTTGCTCAACCACGGCAGTAATTACAGAATTTTTTTGTACCGAAAAGCCAGCAATATTCATTTGTGTGCTAGCAATAAGAAACACAGCTAACACCGCAACGCCTGCTGCGGTGATTAAGCTTTTCTTTTTATATAGTGGCTGTTTAGTTTCTTTGATAATGTCCATATCAGACCCAAGTTATCGTTTTATTTGTAGGTATTACTGCCAAACTCATGCCAACAAGACAAATCGTTAAAAATCAAAGAAATAAGGCGAAAAGTTTGTTTGTATAATTAACAACATCCCATTTTCGGGATGATAAAAATGACATTCCATGTCAAAAATGGGATGTATTAATTATCAGAGAAAACAAAGGGCTGGCTGTAAAAAAGCACAGCTTGTATAATTTTTCCGATTTTCAAATGTTGGAGCAGAAGATGAGAGTGTTATGTTCAATGATAGTGGTCAGTAGCTTACTGCTGTTAACAATTAATTCTACCCAGGTGTTTGCCATTAAGGCTAAGACCCGTGATATCAGTCACCTCATTACTAAAGAGATGTTTTTACAATATAAAGATGTCGCCGACTTTATTGATCAGTCACCGCAAGTGACCATCAATGTCGAGCCGAGCAAAGCCGA
>CAJXPG010000183.1 GCA_913057925.1 uncultured Colwellia sp.
TCAAATAATATTGATTCGTATTTGTGTTGGTGTTCTAATGCCGCCATCGAAGTACTTAAATGCAAATAAAATCATTATCTGGAGTCAAAAGTGTCAATAAAATTCTTTAAACCAACGATGTTAAGTTTGGTTATTGCCAGTGCTATTTCAAGCACTATGTCTACTCATGCTTTGGCTGATGAAGCCATGATAGATGCATCTGTTGATGAGCAATTTACTATTTTTGGTAGCAGTACTGCGGTGAATAATGTACCAGGCAGTGCCCATCAATTATCACAAGAAGATTTAGAAAAATTTGATTACACCGACATCATGCGCACATTGACTTCAATCCCTGGGGTGTATGTTTTAGAAGAAGATGGCTACGGTTTGCGTGCCAATATTGGTATGCGAGGTACGGGGCAGAATCGTAGTGAAAAAGTTACCATTATGGAAGATGGTGTCTTGGCAGCCCCAGCACCTTATGCCGCACCTGCTGCTTATTATTTTCCAACGGCGGGTCGCATGCAGCAAGTTGAAGTATTAAAAGGTACTTCAAGTGCCATGTACGGGCCACGTACCACTGGTGGTGTTATTAATATGGTATCGCGTCAAATTCCTGATGAAGCTTTAGCAGGACAAATGAGTGTACAAGCAGGGCAAGATGGTTTTGCTAAAGTTCATGGTGTTATTGGTGGCAGTGGCGAGAACCTGAGCTCAGTTTTTGAGGTATACCGTTATCAAGCCGACGGTTATAAAGACATTAACCATAGCGACCAAGATACTGGTTTTGTTAAAAATGATATCTTAGGTAAGGTGCGTTATAACACTGATGAAAATGCTACTTTTTATCAAGAGCTTGAGTTTAAAGTAAAGTATTCCGATGAAGATTCTGATGATACTTACATGGGTCTAACGGAAGATGATTTTAACAGTGACCCATACAGCCGATACTCCGCTTCACAAAAAGATAATATGTCGACTGAGCACTTGCAGTTACAACTTAGTCACGCGATAGATTTATCAAACCGCTTTAATTTAGGCACGACCGTTTATCATAATGACTTTAGCCGTAACTGGTACAAAACCAGTAAAGTGGGAGAGATGGGTGTTGATGAAAATGGCGACCCTAAGGTTATTTATCAAAGTTTAAGCAAAGGCTCACAGCTCGCTTCAGATTATGATAATGGCGCTATTGATGAGTTATATACTCAAGTAAAAGCGAATAATCGCGATTACTTATCACAAGGTATTCAAACGGTAATAAATGCAGACTTTGATAGTCACCAAGTTAAATTTGGCCTGCGTTTCCATGAAGATGAAATGGATAGGTATCAATGGGTTGATGAGTATTATTTAGATGCTGATTACAACATGACCTTAACCAATGCTGGCGAGCCAGGTACGGATTCAAACCGCATTGATAGCGCCAGTGCATTAGCTCTATTTGTTCATGATGAATGGACCATCGGTAAATTTATCGTTAATGCCGGCCTTAGATACGAAGATATGACCTTAGAACGTCAAGATTGGGGTAAAGAAGATCCTAATCGTACTGGTGTTGCTAAATATAAAAAGAACGATGTTGATGTGTTATTGCCTTCATTAGCCATGACTTATCAGTTGACCGACGAAATAGTATTACTTGGCGGGGTGCAAAAAGGTTTTGCGCCACCATCACCGGGTAATGAAGCAGCAACTAACGAAGAAAGTGTTAATTATGAGTTAGGGGCAAGATACGCTAAAAATGCTTTTAACGCTGAAGCGTTATTATTCTTATCTGATTACGATAATATGCACGGTAACTGTACTGCCAGCCAAAACTGTGATGATGATAATATTGGTGAACAATACAATGCTGGTGAAGTAAAAATTACCGGTATTGAGTTAAAAGCAGGTTACGCTTTTGATTTGGGTGACATCTCCATGCCGATTGATTTAACCTATACCCATACCCAAACTGAATTTTTAAATGATTTTGAATCAGACTTTTGGGGCGATGTTGAGGCAGGTTACCAGTTCCCATATGTCCCTGAAAACCAGCTTCAATTTGTTGTTGGGTTAGAAGGGGATAAGTGGCGCACTAATTTGCTAGTTCGTTACACTGGCGAAATGCGCAGTGAAGCAGGCATTGGCGCGAGTGATGAAAATATTGATGCCCATACCGTGATTGATTTTGTCGCTAGCTATGATGTTGCTAAAAATCAGCAAGTACGCTTTAGTGTTGATAATTTATTAGATGAAAGCTACATAGCAACACGCATGCACGGCTCGGTGATGGTTGGTAAGCCAAGAATGGTATCAGTAGGTTATCAATATAACTTCTAAGCTAACGCCTTTTAGTTAAACCAACATATTATTTGTTAAATAAAAAGCCCCAACAAGCAAGCTTGTTGGGGCTTTTTTATATTCGGATTATAAATTTATACTTAAATAAGTTCATGCTTAAACAAGTATTAACACTCGCCTAGCATTCAATGATATTAACCGCTAAACCGCCGCGTGAAGTTTCTTTGTATTTAGTTTTCATATCATTACCGGTTTCCCACATGGTTTTGATCACTTTATCTAGAGAAACTTTTTGTGTGCCTGTGCCACGAAGTGCTAAACGGGCAGCATTAATGGCTTTAACTGAGCCCATAGCATTTCGTTCAATACAAGGCACTTGTACTAAGCCGCCAACCGGGTCACAGGTTAACCCTAAGTTATGCTCCATGCCAATTTCCGCGGCATTTTCAACTTGCACTGGAGTGCCACCTAAAATTTCAGCAAGTGCACCAGCAGCCATAGAGCAGGCTACGCCAACTTCACCCTGACAACCAACCTCAGCACCTGAAATCGAAGCGTTGGTTTTATATAAAATACCAATAGCAGCAGCGGTAAGTAAGTAACGAATACAATCATCATCTGATACCGGTTTTACGAACTTATCGTAATAACAAAGTACTGCTGGGATAATACCGGCTGCGCCATTTGTTGGTGCCGTAACAACGCGACTCCCGGCAGCATTTTCTTCATTTACCGCCATGGCAAATAAGTTTACCCAATCCATTGCTGTTAATGGGTCGCTAGATTTCTCTACTGATAATGTTCTGTGCAGAGCCGGGGCACGACGGTTTACTTTTAAGCCGCCGGGTAAAATACCTTCGGTAGACATACCGCGATCAACGCTACTTTTCATTGCCTGCCAAATTTCTACTAGCTTTGTACGTATGGTTGCTTCATCAGCTAAACATTTTTCATTGTTCATCATAATCGTGCTGATACTTAAGCCGTTTACACTGGCTTCGTTCAGTAATTCTTCAGCTGAACTAAAGATATGAGGACGTTTGATATTAGAATGTAACGATAGCGCTTTGTCTTTTTCTTGCTCAAAGTCACAATCTTCAACAATAAAGCCACCACCAATTGAGTAATAGGTTTGCTCTAGTAACAGTTCACCATTTTGATAGGCGTATAAAGTCATGGCATTCGCATGAGCAGGTAGCGTTTTTTTATGATGATAAATAATGGCGTCATCTTTGGGGAAATCGACCAGATGTGTACCATCAAGTGAAATTTTTTGGCTACTAACTACTTCAGCTAGTGTTGATTCAATGGATTCTACCGGAATGCCTTCAGGTGTTTGACCGGTAAAACCTAAAATTACCGCTTTGCCTGTTCCGTGGCCAATACCTGTTTGTCCTAGTGAGCCAAATAACTCACACTTTACTCGATCTACTTTTGTGAGTAATACTTGCTCTTTAAGGGCATCTACGAAAATTTTTGCCGCTTTCATTGGTCCTACAGTGTGTGAACTGGAAGGGCCGATACCAATAGAAAACATATCAAATACACTGATCATACTTTTTACCTTTGCTCTGCTTTTTATTTCTTAGCTAACTTTTGATTATAGACCGCTATTAACTCTAACTAAAGCTCGAGTTTTAAGCGTACTGGCAAGATCATATATGGATTAATATGTATTTTGCCGAATTATTGTTAGTTATCACTAATAAAATAAAATTATTGTCGGTTGTTTTACTTAGCGGTAATTTTAGCTGAAAGTTATCAGATAGAGAAACAAAATAATCAACTATTAAATAATTTTATGCACTAACAAGGAGAGTACTTTGCACAAAAGTCTTAACAAAGGTGGGGGTATCGAGTTTATTTAATTGAGATGACTAACTAAGTCTTTTAGCATTACCGCGGTGGCGCCCCAGATATTGTAGTGTTTGTAAGGGAGAAAGTGCACATTATGTTGCTTGCCATTTCTACTGGCTTTAAAGACGTGATGCTTTTTAGTGGTTAAAAAGTGTTGTAAGGGTACTTGAAATATTTCAGCAACTTCATTTTCATCTATTTGATACGTTTGTTTATCCTTTACGATGGCAATGACAGGGGTGACATGAAAACCACTAATGGTTTCATAAGCAGGCAGTTGACCGATAACCGTTGTTGACTCTCGCACTAAACCAATTTCTTCAAAGGCTTCACGCAGCGCAGTATCAATTAATGAGCTATCAGTTTCTTCAGCTTTACCGCCCGGGAAACTGACTTGTGATGGGTGGTGTTTTAAATGGCTAGCGCGTTTGGTAAGTAAAACTTGTAGGCCTTCATCAAGATCAGACTCTACCAATGCGATCAGCACAGCAGCAGACTTTAACGGTAGGTGGTGTTGATAATTATGCTCGGACTCAGTCAACTGTAATAAATTAAAGCGTAACAGGAATTCATCTTTAGTCATCGGCGTACTACTTATATTATTTATTGCAGAATTTAAAAGTCTTATCTCAAGCCTACACCTGATTGAGCTTTGATAATACCGGTAAAATGCAATTAACTTTATCAAAAGTCTCTTGATATTCGCTCATTGCCGTTGAGTCGGCAACGAGACCTCCGCCAGCCCAGCAATGTATCGTGCCTTTAGTAAAGGCTTTAGTAGAGGTTTTAGTTGAGCCTTTGGTTGATTGACTCACTTGTTGGCAAATCAGTGTGCGAATGGTGATGCTGGTATCCATAGTGCCACTATTGGAAAGGTAACCAATAGAGCCGCAATATACGCTGCGACGGTGTGGCTCTAACTCTTCGATAATCTCCATTGCACGAATTTTTGGTGCGCCGGTAATTGAGCCGCCGGGAAAAGCACCACGTAATAAGTCGGTGGCGTATTTATCGTCAGCGAGCTCTCCTTCAACGGTGCTAACAAGGTGATGTACGGCAGGGAAACTCTCAATATCAAACAGCTTAGGCACTTTGACACTACCAGCAATGCAGCTTCTGCTGATGTCATTACGCAGTAAATCCACAATCATTAGGTTTTCAGCGTTATCTTTTGGTGAGGCTTTAAGGATTTCAGCATTTTTTGCATCTTGAACTTTATCGCTGCTACGTGGCATGGTGCCTTTAATGGGCTTACTTTGTACTTTCCCCAGAGATAACTGTAAAAAACGCTCAGGTGAGACACTTAAAATGGCGGAGTTTTCTAAGCGAATAAAGGCGGAGAAGGGCGCTTTATTTGCCTCGCGCAGTGCTAAGTAAGCTTGAAATTCATCACCTTGATAGTTAGCGCTAAAACGTTGCGCTAAGTTGATTTGGTAGCAATCACCACTGAGTAAGTAATCTTGCACCTTGTTGAACTTTTCAATGTAACTGGCTTTATCCATATTGGCATGCCAGTCATTAGTGAGGGTAAAGTTGTTTGCTGTAGTTACTGACGCTATCTGCGTTTTTTCAGCTAACATCTGCGTGATAAATGCTTCAAGCTTCACTCTTTGGTTATCAGGGCAAACCAAATAGAAGCAATTGGTTTTTTTATCGAAAACTATTGCCTGACTATAAAGGCCTACAGCCATCTCTGGCAGATTAATATCTTGTTCAGCAATCTCGGGCAGCTCTTCAAAACGACGACCCAAGTCATAAGAAAAATAACCTAAAGCGCCACCTAAAAAGGGTAATAATTCACCCTGATTAGCTACTTGGGTAAATAGCTTGGCCTGTAATTGCTGGACTAATGTTAACGGATCTTCGGTAGATGTTTGCTTGCTCTCGCTTTGAGGGAAACAAACTTCAGTCTCAGCGCCTTGTGTGGTTAACGTTGCGACAGGCTGCCAGGCGATAATATCAAAGCGGCTATCAACGTGCTCGCTTTCGCAAGAATCTAACCACATTGCCCAAGGCAGATGAGCTAAATGGCTAAATAGCGCCTTGGTGGTGATGTCATTATTAAGCATGATTTCTTTTGCTGAAATAGTCATCGGATTAACGTTGGCAGGGATAGTCTGGAACAAGGCTTTACTTCACTTAAGTATTCGCTAATTAAATAGTGTATATCAGCCATTTACTGTGGCAGCACTATCAATAGCAGGTTATTATATAGGACAGAGTTATTATATCTTTCAACCACATAATATTAAAGTATAACAGTCCCTAAGAGAGCACTATGGCCACCATTAAACAGCAAGACTTAATCGAAAGTGTAGCGGATGCACTACAGTATATTTCTTATTATCACCCGCTCGATTTTATTCAGGCGTTAGAAAAGGCGTATAACAAAGAGCAAAATACCGCAGCGAAAGATGCGATTGCTCAAATCCTGATCAACTCTCGTATGTCAGCTCATGGCAAGCGTCCAATTTGTCAAGATACCGGTATCGTTACCTGTTTCGTGAAAATTGGTATGGATGTTAAGTGGGATAAAACTGACATGACCGTTCAACAAATGGTTGATGAAGGTACTCGTCGAGCTTACTTGAATCCTGATAATCCGCTGCGTGCTTCTATTGTTGCAGACCCTGCTGGTGCCCGTAAAAATACTAAAGATAACACGCCGTCTGTTGTGCATATTGACTTAGTTGCCGGCAGTGAAGTTGAAGTGATGATTGCTGCGAAAGGCGGCGGTAGTGAAAACAAAACTAAAATGGCGATGTTAAACCCAAGCGACTCTATTGCTGATTGGGTTGTTAATACATTACCAAGCATGGGCGCTGGTTGGTGTCCACCTGGCATGTTAGGTATAGGTATTGGTGGTACAGCCGAGAAAGCCGGTGTACTGGCTAAAGAAAGTTTAATGGATCCGGTTGATATTCAAGAATTGATTGACCGTGGCCCACAAAATGCTGAAGAAGAGTTACGTTTAGAAATTTTTGAGCGTGTTAATGATTTAGGTATCGGCGCGCAAGGCCTGGGTGGTTTAACAACAGTCGTTGATGTAAAAATTAACTCAGTACCAACCCATGCAGCATCAAAACCAGTAGTAATGATCCCTAACTGTGCGGCAACTCGCCATGTACATTTCCATCTTGATGGCTCAGGCCCAGCTAATTTAACACCGCCTAAGCTTGAAGAATGGCCAGAAATTACTTGGGAAGTGGGTGATGATGTTCGTCGTGTTAATGTTGATGGTTTAACCAAAAAAGATATCAGCGAGTGGAAAACGGGTGAAACTGTCTTACTTAGTGGTACCATCTTAACTGGCCGTGATGCAGCACATAAACGTATTCAAGATATGTTAGCTAAAGGTGAAGCGTTACCGGTAGATTTCACTAATAAATTTATCTACTACGTAGGCCCAGTTGATGCCCTTGGTGATGAAGCGGTTGGTCCTGCGGGCCCAACGACAGCTACTCGTATGGATAAGTTTTCTGAAATGATGTTAGGTCAAACCGGATTACTTGGTTCAATTGGTAAGTCTGAACGTGGTCCGGCGACTGTTGAAAATATTAAGCAACATCAATCGGTGTACTTAATGGCAGTGGGGGGCGCGGCTTACCTTGTTTCTAAAGCGATTAAGAAAGCAAAAGTAGTTGCTTTCCCTGAGCTGGGTATGGAAGCTATTTATGAGTTTGAAGTAGAAGATATGCCAGTAACTGTTGCGGTTGATTCTACAGGTGAGTCTGCTCA
>CAJXPG010000184.1 GCA_913057925.1 uncultured Colwellia sp.
ATAAGAGACAGGCTTTATCACTATCCAGTTTTTTTGTTTAGTTAGTTTTATTGTCTTAAATGAAGTTTTTGTAACTGCCATATTCGCAGCAGTTATTAGTTTATTAATTTGCCTTGCGGTATCTGTTACAGCGACACAACGTCGATTAAACGATGCGCAATTGCACCGTAATTGGATACTAGCACCAACCGGTAGCTTTTTAATATCAGGGGTAATTGTCATATTTATTGGCCACGGTAGTATTTACTGGTTATTACTTATCCCTTTACTACTGTCATTGTTACTTCTGACATATCCAGGTATCAAAAAAAGAGACTATATTCTTGGTTATAACGGCCCAGTTGACTTATCGGAGTATTTAGCAAAAACACACAGCAGCTCTAGTACAAGCCAACGAATAGAACCAACAATGAATCAAATGAATTCAGCAGAACAACCTATTCACTTAGAGCAAAACAATTCAGCAACTTTAAATACTGATCGCACTTCAAGTGCATTGCACACACATTATGAAAACTCTTCTAATAACATTAGCCATGGAGAATCTAACGATATTGGTGAATCTATTCGTCTCGCACTGTTTAGTAATAGAAACGCACAAATAACAATTTCGGTAGTTGTATTTTTAGTGGCTTTAGCCATGATTATTTCACTGATTTTTGCCGGCGAAAATAATACTCCAACGACAGAAAGCATCAAAATTGTTGAGAAAAAAGATACTAACACTGAATTACAACATCACATTACGCTGCCTGATAACTTTTCACTTATGGTTTCAACATACAATGGTTTAGTGATCAGCTGGCAGGCTGATAGCGCAGAAAATCAAGAGTTGTGGAATATTGGCAATGCGCAGGGAGATAGTAGTTGTCAAAGTATCCTTTTTACTAAGGGCGATACGATTAGAAGTTATCAGGTTAATATTGAAAATAACAACCAATACTTTGCTTACTTCTCTCCTTTGGATACCACATCACTTGTTAAAAACATTGCTTTCAAGGGGAAGTTTTCGTTGTGCGGATATGAGTTTTCTTTAAAAGGGAGTCAGGCGGTACTAGGCAAAACAGCGTTTTATGCAAACCTGATAGAATACTAACTTGGTTTTCATAAACGTTTAGTAAAAAAAAGACAAAAAAAATGCGGTTCAATGAACCGCATTTCTATAACTAGCTTTTATGCGTCCTGCATAATAAACAATGATCCCGCTTCATCCCTAAAGAGCTTATCCTTAGCCTATCCTAGCAAATCCTTTGCTGTCCTTGTTAATCCATAACAGTAACTATCCAAGTTACATCTGTTGCCTTTATTTCATCATCCTGATGACTCTTCCATGGCAACGTTTCCATCTATCCTTGCGAGATATCCTATCTCTTCGCTATACTAAGCGTCCCTCTGGTAGCTTTCTACCGTTTGGGGTAACCCCCATGTCGTCCTGACAGTTGTAATATTAGAACAATCACTAATTTTTCAAAGTAACTTTTTTAAAATAAAATGCTTGTAATCAAATTGCAACAATACGTAAAAAACTGTAACAACATAAAATACAATAACTTAACTAGTGCACACTCTTTTTCAAATGAAAATATAAGCAGTATATCCTACAGCGATGTGAGACATGTCTTACATCTATCGGGCATAATCAGGCGTACAAAAAACACGCTTGTTTTCGAGGAATATAACTTTGATGAGAAAGTTCAAGGAATGCACATATGGGCAGATAGTAATATTATTCAGCTGCAAGCTTAAATGGCCTAATGTAAATGTTTAGGTATTTGGCTTTTTATTCATTAACTAAGTAATACGGCTTATATCTATGAAAACTAACAACCCTCTGGCTGTTAGTTATAACCTGATCAATAAAACAGTCCGTGTACGCCAGCAACACCGCCAAAAATGGCGATTAAACTTATGGCTAGCAAAATAGTATGCATAACTTGCAAGATTAAAAATGTTCTTTCGTTATTTACTTCTGCTTGTCGATGAAACCATTTATGTAAAAACAATGGTTCAAGCACAAACAAAACTAAGGTAAATATCAGCCAAATAAAGATCATTAAATGGATCCACCATTGCATAGATGACCAAGCATTCATGACGTACAACATATAAAAGCCGGAAAGCCCGGTAAGTAAAGTTGTTAATTTAGCTTGAAAGCTGAACTTCCCTTCCAACATCTCGAATAAGTTAAATCTATTATCAGCCGATTTATTATTTCTTATAGCAGGAATTAAAACGGTAGTAACAAAAGCAACACCGCCTATCCACAGCACAACAGCAATGATGTGCAACGCTCTTGCAATGATAAAATAATTGTTTTCCATTTATTCTACTTACCTTTTAATAAGAGATTAAATAACCTCGATAATAATGTGAAGCGCATAGGGGTGACCTAGAGTTACAACACATTCTGACATTTATGCTGAGTGTTTAAATCTAGGCTTCAAGTTGCCTATTTAGTGCAGCCAAAAATAACACCTCTATATGGCATAAGAAATGGTTGTAAAACCACATTAATTCTTCGCTATTTTCACTTTGGCAATGTTCCACCTTTTAGAATAGCTTTACTTTGTGCTGTTTAACTATTCCTATTAAAGCTGAATTATCATGCTTGTTAATAGCTAATAATGTAGTTTTTACTGCTTTTTCCCAAAATCTTAAATCATTTTCTATCTATACGTCTCAATTCTACCAAATTAAAAGTACTAGCTTAATGATGATGTACCGAAAAGCTTGATTTCAAACATAAAAAAGCCCGTATCAAACGGGCTTTAAGTAAAATAGGTGAAATTAATCATTCAGATTAATGCCATTTCACACATCAAAGTTTATCTAAGATACTCAAACAGGAAACTTTCGCATCGCCAAACAACATTTGCGTATTATCTTTAAAGAACAGTGGGTTTTGTACACCGGCATAACCTGTGCTCATTGAACGTTTGAACACCACAACATTTTTCGCATTCCATACCTCTAATACTGGCATACCGGCAATTGGACTGGTTGGGTCTTCCGCTGCTGCAGGGTTTACTGTGTCGTTTGCACCAATAACTAGTACCACATCCGTTTCAGGAAAATCATCATTAATTTCGTCCATGCCTAAAACAATATCGTATGGCACTTTCGCTTCTGCTAACAACACGTTCATATGACCAGGTAAGCGCCCTGCTACAGGATGAATGGCAAAACGCACATCTATGCCTTTAGCTTTCAATGCTTGCGTCATTTCATAAACAGGGTACTGTGCTTGCGCAACAGCCATACCATAACCTGGCGTGATAATGACTGACTTTGCACCACTAAGCATATCGGCAACTGCCTCAGCATTAATTTCAACATGATCACCATAGTCAACATCGTTATCTACCACAACATCCGTACCAAAACCGCCAGCGATAACGCTGATAAATGAGCGATTCATTGCCTTACACATAATGTAAGAAAGAATTGCCCCTGATGAGCCAACTAAAGCCCCTGTCACTATTAGCAAGTCGTTACTTAACATAAACCCTGCTGCCGCTGCTGCCCAACCAGAATAAGAGTTAAGCATTGAAACAACCACCGGCATATCAGCACCGCCAATTGACGCGACTAAGTGCCAACCAAAAGCTAAGGCTATAAAAGTCATTAAAAATAATGCGCTATTACCACCACCTTGTTGCACAAAAACCACCATCAAAATAAATGACGCGACACCAGCCGCTAAATTAAGCTTATGACGGTGAGGTAGCATTAACGCTGAGGAATTTATAATACCTCGTAATTTACCAAAAGCGACAATTGAACCAGTAAAGGTCACCGCGCCAATAAACACACCTAAAAACACTTCAACAAGATGAATATTAGTCGCCATTTGTTGCTGGTCGGTAAAATTAGCTAACGCTGAATGATCCATTTCAAAATAACTGTTAAAGCCGACTAATACCGCCGCTAAACCAACAAAACTATGCAAGATAGCAACAAGCTCAGGCATTTGTGTCATTTCAACCTTTTTAGCAAGCTGCAAGCCTATGCTAGCTCCGATCACCATAGTGACTAAAATGATCCAAACATTATCAACACGTGGGTCTGCAATAGTTGCGATAAGCGCAATTGCCATACCGGTAATTCCATACCAATTACCTGTTTCAGCAGTTTCTTGCTTACTTAGCCCAGACAAACTAAAAATGAACAATAACGCAGCCAATATATAAGCTGCACTGATTAAACCTTGAGAAAATTCCATTACAGTGCCCCTTATTTTCTAAACATTTTTAACATGCGTTTAGTGACCACAAAGCCACCAACAATATTGATTGTGGCAATAAGTATTGCGACACCCGCGAGTAACTGAATTAATGGATTTTCATTACCTACCTGCAATACTGCGCCAACAACAATAATGCCTGAAATAGCATTGGTTACGCTCATCAGCGGCGTATGTAACGAATGACTAACATTCCATACTACGTTATAACCAATAACACAGGCTAAAACGAATACGGTAAAATGAGATAGAAAGTCAGCCGGAGCAACACTTGCCACCCAAGCAAATAGTAATGCCCCTGCCGCCATAAAGGCATGTTTTTTAACTGGGCTAGCCGGCTCTTCAGCCTTAACTTCAGCAGGTTGCTTGGCGGCAACTTTTGGCGCCGCAGGTGCTGCGCTAACTTGAATTGGCGGCGGTGGAAAAGTAATTTCATTTCGCTTCACAACCGTCATGTTGCGAATAACAACATCGTCGAAATCAATATTAAGTGTGCCGTCTTTTTCTTTGCATAACAGCTTAGTTAAACTCACCAAGTTATTTGAATAAAGCTGCGAAGATTGATTAGGTAATCGAGAAACTAAATCGGTGTAGCCTATAATTTTAACGCCGTTAGCATTAACCACTTTGCCGGCTTGCGTTAATTCACAATTACCACCACCCGCTGCCGCTAAATCAACAACTATGCTACCGGTTTTCATCGATTCAACCATTTCAGCGGTGATAAGTTTAGGGGCTGGTTTTCCAGGGATCATTGCGGTAGTAATAATAATATCGACATCTTTTGCTTGTTCAGCAAACAGCGCCATTTCGGCATCGATAAAGGCCTTACTCATTTCTTTTGCGTAACCATCACCAGAGCCTGTATCTTCTGGCTCTTCGTAATCGAGTTCTAAGAATTCAGCCCCCATACTTTCAATTTGTTCTTTAACTTCAGGGCGGGTATCGAATGCACGAACAATGGCCCCTAAACTACCTGCGGTGCCAATGGCAGCAAGACCGGCAACACCCGCACCAATAATCATTACTTTTGCTGGTGGCATTTTACCTGCGGCGGTAATTTGCCCAGTTAAGAAGCGGCCAAAATGATGAGTGGCTTCAATAACTGCGCGATAACCGGCAATATTCGCCATTGAACTTAAGGCGTCCATCGACTGGCTGCGTGTCATGCGCGGTACCATTTCCATGGCTAAAGTGGTTATTTCTCTTTCTTTTAATGCCGCTAAAATTACTTCGTTTTGTGCTGGGGCAATAAAACTAATTAGGTGTGCGCCATCTTTCATTAACGCTATTTCTTCAATATTGGGGCAATTAACTTTAAAAATGATATCTGATTGCCAAACATTCCTTTTAGTAACAAGTGTGGCACCCGCATCAATAAATTCTTGGTCGGTGAAACTTGCTTTTGTGCCAGCACTTTTTTGTATTTGTATTTCAAAACCAAGTTTTAGTAACGCAGCTACTGCGGTTGGCGAGCTTGCTACTCGGTTTTCACCCGTTAAGGTTTCTTTCGGTATACCAATAATCATAATTCACCCTTTTAATCACCACATTCCCTTAAAAACAGCGTAAATTAGCTAAAATCGGCGCAAAGTTTTATTGGGAAATGCAATCAACTGAACATTAAAACACTTATACCCAAGCCACTCGAAGATGCTGTTTCAGAGTTAAGCTAGGAAATCAGAGCAAGGCGCAGCACGCAGGTAATGGTTACTCCCTTATCAAGTACTGCAACGCTGAACTGGTTTTCTAGCTTAGCTCCCATAGGGCAAGGCGATAAAGGGTCATCTCCGGCGTTATTGATTTCGACAATGGAATAACCATTCTCGTCAATCAATGCCTTGGTGCTAACCCTTTCTCGGCTTGCTGAATCCTGCATCTTCGAGTGGCTTGGGTATATATGTTGGAAATATTGAGGTATGTCACTTTTTAATCAAAAACATCACCTATTATCAACTGTGTGCTTGCTGACCTTTAGTAAGCAATGGTAAAAATACAATCACTTCTAAGGTACAAATATTAAGGACCTGTTTATGAAAAATTTTTTATTCCTCTGTAGCGTTTTATTGTCGACTTTGTTGATGCAATCATTAGCACAATCACAAGAACAAACCGCTGATAAACCAGATAGAAAAATTACCGTACAGGTTAATATTGCTCCTGAGTTAGTGCCAAATGATGCCGATGACTGGGTGCTGTATGTTTATGCCTCCAAACCAGGCGCACGTTTACCGTTAGCGAACTTCAAAGGCAAATTATCACAGCTACCTAGTGAAATAGTGTTGCACCAGAGTATGTACTTATTACCGCATTTAACCTTACAACAAGCTGAAAATGTCGTGATTGTTGCTAAAGCGACTAAAAGTAAAAATCCACATCAAAAAAGCCCTGACGATATCATTGGCTACTCAACCTCGGTTAACTTTGAAAGCGGACCGCATCAGTCGGTGACTATGAGCATAGATCAACACGACAAAGCATTAGTACAAAAATAGCTTAAATATGCTGTTAGCGGTTAAATTACCTTAATGGTTAACAGTGCAGTTTGCGGCGTTGCTTTCTGTACAATAATGATAATCAAGATAATAGTGTGACTTGGCTGGTTTTTGATTTTGAGTGATATAATTATATAACAGTTCTGTACCTAACCTACCCATTTCGAAAGGTTTTTGTCCAATATTAGCAACAGATAATCCATGCTTTAAAGCATCTAATTGCTTACTTTCTGAATCTGCTGAAACAATGATAACTTCTTTTGAGGTGATACGGCTTTTGTACTTCATTGTTTGATTAATGTAATGGGGGCTAAACTGAGCAAACCCAGCTACAGCTAAAAAAATAGGGGGCTGCTTCATGTTAGCGATAGACTCAAACTGTTGGAGTGCGATGTCTCTTTTTCCTAAGCTATATAAAGGGCAACGAGTATATTCACTCCAGCCATTTTCTCCAATTAAACGCTCAACATTTTCACCAGCAAGTGCAAAGCGAACCCCTGCAATTCGTTTATTAAGATTTGGTGTCGTTGGATGACCAGATTGTAAACAAATACTATTTAAAGCGTTTTTGCCAAATTGCTTAATATAGTTTCCTAGTGCCATACCAAAATCATAATTATCTGTGCCTACATAGGCTAAACGGTATTGCTCATGTTGCGGTAGGAGGTCTGAATCAAAGGTGATAACGGGTATCTTATTTTCTTTTATTGATTTTAAAGAGCCGTTTACTAAAAAGTTAGAGTCTGTAGTTGAAATGAGTAAACCATCTACGCCTTTTTTTACTAACTTATTAACTACAAAAGTTTGTGATCTAATATCCTGATAATCTTGTGGGCCGTCATAAATACAGCTAACGTCAGGATGAGTACTTGCAAATGCTAAACAGCCCTTGAAAGATTGTATATAAAAGCTGTCGTTTTTGGTTTTCCCAATCACGCCTATGACTATTTCTGCTAATGAATTAGTACAAAAAAAGGTCGAAAAAAAATAAAAAGTTAAAAAAACTAAGGGCCTGTCTCTTATACACATCTCCGAGCC
>CAJXPG010000185.1 GCA_913057925.1 uncultured Colwellia sp.
CACCAAAGTTTTTAGATTGGCCACCGAATGGACGTTGGTAAATTTTACCTTCTTCGGTACGAGAAAAAGGTAAGCCCATTTTCTCTAATTCAATAATAGACTCAGGGCCTGTTTTACACATGTACTCGATAGCATCTTGGTCACCGATATAATCAGAGCCCTTAACCGTATCGTACATATGTTGTTCCCAGTGATCTTCATGGGCATTACCTAAAGCTACGGTAATACCACCTTGAGCAGATACTGTATGAGAACGCGTTGGAAATACTTTAGAAATCAAGGCACAAGATTTGCCTGATTCTGAAATTGCTAATGCGGCGCGCATACCTGCACCACCGGCGCCAATTACAATGGCGTCAAATTCACGAATAGGAACGCTCACTTATACACCCCACACAATTAAAAAGCCGAAAACTAAATAGGCTAATAAGATAACTGAAAATACGTACTGTAATGTCGCACGTAAAAATGCTGACTTGATGTAATCAGAAAGTACCTGCCAAACGCCAATTTTAGCGTGTGCTAGTAAAGCTAACAAAGCTAAACCAGTAGCAACTTTTACTGCATTACAAGCGAAGAATCCCTGCCAAACATCAAAAGTAACTGTCGGAGTTACTATGAAAAATCCTGCAAGAAGTAAGGTGTATAGTACAAGGATAATTGCACTAGCTCTTAATAGAATAAAATCATGCACGCCATTACGGCCTGCTGATGCGACGACGTTTACCATAACCAAACTCCTATAACGACTGAAACAACTAGCCAAAGCGTGATAACTAATTTGGCAGAAGTATTACCTGAAGCTAGTTCTTCAAAATGACCTAAGTCCATTAGCAAGTGACGAACACCAGCGAAAATGTGGTAGGACAAGGCAGAAAGACAGCCAAAAATAATAAACTTAAAGAAGAAGCCATCAAGGTATCCTTGAATTTGACTAAATCCTTCAGCAGAAGATAGAGAGATTGAAAGTGTCCACAATAAGATTCCGATAGCAAAAACCATCATCATCCCCGAAATACGGTGAAGAATAGAAGCCTTAGCTGCTGGGTGCATCTTGATTGTAGATAGATCTATATTTACAGGACGTTGTTTTTTCACAATTGTTGCCTAAAGAGCTCGAAAGCCTTCAACTTTTATTATTGTTACTCATGAACTACCTTTACTTACTTGACTTTAAACTTAATTGAAACGCCAAAATCAATATAAACAAAAGCAATTCCCGAAAGTGAACGGTAACTTTTAACAAATTCTTATCTAATGTACCAATTCGACCAGAAGTCTAACCAACATCATTATTCGATTCTAGTTAGAATTTGTAATACACCTCAACTGCTCGGATGAGAATAAGGTTTTACAAATTATAAGAAAAAGCTACAGCACGCAGGGATTATATAGTCGATAACAACGAATTACAATTTTCGTATACACTAAGTTTTATGTTATTACGAAGTAAATTACTAAGGGGTGTTTTTTTAGGCAAAAAATTGCGCTGTGTTAAACTTTAGTATAATTACTCTTACATTTTAAATTCATTTCAGGGTAGAATGTCGGCAGTTTGAAAAACCCAAGAAAAGTCACAAAAACTGACTAATTATTCACTAAGCTTAGTATGGGAATTAAGCAACACGGTGAAAGTCGGTAAATGAAATATAAACTATAATTGATAGGGGAAAAACATTATGGCTGATTCGAAAGCCTCTCTGAGTATTGATGGCAAAGAAATTGGTGAGTTTCCAATTTTAAAAGGTACCGCCGGTACTGACGTAATTGATATTAGAACTTTAGGTAGCCATGGCTATTTCACCTATGATCCCGGCTTCTTAGCTACGGGCTCTTGTGAATCATCTATTACTTTCATTGATGGTGGCAAAGGTGTGCTACAACACCGAGGTTACCCAATTGATAGCCTAGCTAAACAAGCTGATTACCTAGAGGTTTGTTACATTTTATTAAATGGTAACGCGCCAACTAAATCAGAATATGACGAATTTAAATCAATCATCACCACACATACTATGGTGCATGAAAAGCTAGTACATTTCTTCCACGGTTTCTTACCTGATGCGCATCCTATGGCAATGCTTTGTGGTGTTGTTGGTGCTATGTCATCTTTCTATCACAGTGATCTAGATATCACTGATGCTGCGCAACGTAAACGTAGCGCACACCGCTTAATTGCGAAGATGCCTACTATTGCTGCTATGGCTTATAAATACAGTGTTGGCCAACCGTTTGTTTATCCACGTAATGATTTATCTTACGCAGAAAACTTCCTACATATGATGTTCTCTGTACCTGCAGAAGAATACAAAGTAAGCCCTACTATTGCTAATGCAATGGATAGAATCTTTACGTTACATGCTGACCATGAGCAAAATGCTTCAACCTCTACTGTACGTTTAGCAGGTTCTTCAGGCGCTAACCCATACGCTTGTATCGCAGCGGGTGTTGCTTCTTTATGGGGCCCTGCTCACGGTGGTGCTAACGAAGCTTGTTTAACCATGCTAGAAGAAATTGGTAGTCTAGAAAACGTTGATGAGTTTGTTGCTAAAGCAAAAGATAAGAACGACCCATTCCGTCTAATGGGCTTTGGCCATCGTGTTTATAAAAACTTTGACCCTCGTGCAACGGTAATGCGTGAAACCTGTCATGAAGTATTAAGTGAACTAGGTATTAAAGATCCATTACTCGATGTAGCGATGGCATTAGAAAAAGTTGCACTAGAAGACCCTTACTTCATCGAGAAGAAGCTTTACCCTAACGTTGATTTCTACTCAGGTATCATCCTTAAGGCTATTGGTATCCCAACAAGTATGTTTACCGTAATTTTTGCAATGTCTCGTACTGTAGGCTGGATTGCTCACTGGGATGAGATGTTAACTCAACCAGGTCAAAAAATTGGTCGTCCTCGTCAAAAATACACCGGCGAAATCAACCGCGAGTTTGTTCCATTGAACGAAAGATAGGTAATTATTATCAATAGATAATAATTTATCCAACTAAAAAGGCAGCGAAAGCTGCCTTTTTTTATTCTTTTTCTCTTCAAAAAGCTACTTTACTCATAAAGCAAGCCTATAGTTGCTATTCACATTTAAAATAACAAAACTCCCCTGCGTAAGTACTATTTATCGACACACAGACCATTTTGATGTTTTTTTATACTGTAAATTACGTTTAACTGCGACAAACAAATCGTTATAATAGCGCCCTTTTCAACTTGCATTGATTAATTAATACAAACTGAACTTATTATGTCTGAATACTCTTTACGATTTGGCGGTATTGCCCGCCTATATGGCACTCAAGGTGCTAGCACTTTGCAGCAATCACACTTTTGTATTATAGGCATAGGTGGTGTTGGCTCTTGGGCTGCTGAAGCCGCTGCCCGTAACGGCATTGGAAAGATCACCCTAATCGATTTAGATGATATTTGCACTACCAATATTAACCGGCAGATTCATGCACTGACAGAAACTGTCGGTGAAAGCAAAGTTGAAATAATGGCTGAGCGTATTAAACAAATTAACCCTGAATGTGTAGTAGAAGTGGTTGAAGATTTCGTTACCATTGATAATTTATCGACTTTACTGAGTGGACGTTTTGATTATGTTATTGATGCGATTGACTCCGTTGACATAAAATCACGCATTATTGCTTTTTGTAAGCGAAATAAACTGCCGATAATCACTATTGGTGGGGCTGGTGGTCAAGTAGATCCAAGTAAGATTGCCATTACCGATTTGAGTAAGACTTACCAAGATCCATTACTTGCTAAAGTAAAGAATCAACTCCGACGTGAGTTTAATTTTCCGCGAGCGGACTTAGTTAAAGCGAGTAAGCGTAAGTTCTCCATTGAAGCGGTATTTTCGACCGAGCAATTGCGCTACCCCGCTGACAATGAGCAAGGTGAGGTTTGTTTAGCAAAACCTGATACTTCCTCAGGTGAACAAGGCGCAACACGTTTAGATTGCCATACCGGATTCGGGGCGACAACCCACGTCACAGCAAGTTTCGCTTTTTTTGCCATTGGAAGAGCCATTGATAAGTTATTAATTAAGCATCATAAATAACTCTCTTATTAGAACAGGATAGTTATTCATTTTGGATTAATGAAACAAGATTAAAAATGGATTACTTACTCACTTGGGCTAGTTAACTCTTTGATTTTGTCGACAATGGCTAATAAACCATTACCACGAGAAGGGCTTAAATGCTGTAATAAACCAAGTTGCTTAAAATACGCTGACACATCAAATTCGGCAATTTCCTTCGCTGGCTTATGGTTAAATGCCGCAAGCACAATGACTAACAGCCCTCTTATCACTTTAGCGTCACTATCTGCAACAAAACTATAATTGCCCTGCTTATCCATAGATGACTTGAGCCAAGCTTTACTTTCACAACCAGCGATTAAACTATGTTCATCCCTGTCAGTTTTCTCAAGACGAGGTAAAGTTTTACCCAATAACATGATTTCACGATGGCGACTATCCCAACCTTTAGTGCTTGAAAATAGTGTAATAATTTTGGCTAACTCAGTTGGTTTACTTGAGTTTCCCTCTAAATGAATATCTTTTAGATCAACTGCATTGACAGTATTGTTATCATCTAATGTTTCGCCTGAGAGAATACCTTTCAAGGTATTTATAAAGAAATCAATTTCAGCAATAGTATTATACGGAGCTAGTGACACTCTCAAACAGCCATCAAGCTTTAAGGTTTCCATTAATGGCATGGCACAATGATGACCAGAGCGTACAGCAATACCATAAGTATCAAGTGCTGTCGCAATATCATGATTATGATGACCTTTGATAGTAAACGCGATAACACCAATATCAGGCTCACCTGACACTAAAAATTCAACTTGTTCAATGTCCCTCAATTGAAGAAAACAATAATGTTTCAGTTTAGCTTCAAATAACTGATATTTTTTATCTTGATTTGTTAGCAAGGGTTTTAAAAAGGCAATACTTGCGCCAAAACCTATCACACCAGCAATATTTGGTGTACCGGCTTCAAATTTAAACGGTAATGAATTAAAAGTCGTTGGCTTATTAAAACTAACCGTTTTAATCATTTCTCCACCACTTTGGTAAGGAGACATTTTTTCTAATAAACACTGCTTACCATAAAGTAAACCTATACCTGTTGGGCCATACATTTTGTGTGCTGAAAATACGTAAAAGTCACAACCAAGCTGCTGAACGTCGACATTAATATGTGCTACCGCTTGCGCACCATCGATTAAAGTGAGTGCTCCAACAGATTTTGCCTTTTCAATAACCTGTTCCACCGGGTTAATTCGCCCCAAGACATTTGAAATATGAGCACAGGCGACAAACTTAGTGTTTTGAGTGATCACTTTATCTAATTGGCTAATATCAATATAACCTGAATCCGTTAATGGCAAAACTTGGATATTTGCGCCGGTTTGTTTAGCAACTTGTTGCCAAGGCACTATATTCGCGTGATGCTCACTTGCACAAATAACAATTTCATCGCCTTTTGAAAGTACATCCCTTGCTAGGCTTTGACAGACAATGTTTATGCTTTCGGTTGCACCTTTGGTCCAGATGATCTCTTTGATACTTGCTGCATTGATAAAGTTCTGTGCTAACTGGCGAGATTGCTCAAATTGCAGTGTCGCTTTAGCGCTTAACTGATGCGATGCTCGATGGACATTTGCATTAATCTGCTGATAAAAGTCCTGTTGACTGTTTATTACTGTCAATGGTTTTTGTGTTGTCGCCGCATTATCAAAATAAACAAGCGAAGAAATCTCACTAGCAGCTTTATCAATAGTTGATAATAAAGGGAATTGTTCACGAAAGTAACAAGGATCAAACGATTTCATAACGACTCAAACATGGGAATTAGGGAATAAAAGGTACGGTTTTTAATAGTTAATATTATAACTCAATTTCCCCTATTAATTTAACTACTTACTCCACGGCTTTTTACTTCAGTGCTTTAACCCTCTTTAATTAGCTAGCTGCTCAAGAAAAATCAGTCATTATAAGCTATACCTAATAAGGTGTGCTCTACACAGGGAGTCGATAGTGGGTTTAACAGCGTATTTATATATAATAAAACTCAAGGTTTTTCACTTTTTCAATGTTAATAAAAACCTGACTTTAACCAAGAAACAAATAAAACTTTATCATGAAATTGAGAAAGTTAGGAAAGATTTACTTGCGATAAAGTGCAAGAAAGCGGCACAGGAAATAGACAACATACACCTATTTAGTTACTGGCCAATAACCAAATCAAGACAACCAACTAGCCATGCTTCATTAGTGTATCTAGATACCAGTAAAAAAAAGCAGCACCTTAGTAAACGACCTATTCATACAACCACTTCCACTACCACTGACCCTGTAAAAAATGTAACTCCCTTTAATAAGAATACTATTCATAGTAAGGTCAACAAAGATAAAAAAATAACTTAGTCGAACCTTTTCATAAACCTTTCTTTACTTTTTCTAGATTCTTCGAACTTCAGTGATTGCTGCAACCAACGCTTAGCTTGTACAACCTTTCCTTGCTGATAAAGCGCCAATGCAATATTGTAATGAAAGCTTGGCATCAAGAAATCAAACGGAGCCGCTGTTATCAAGGTCATATACTCTTCTGGAAATTCATGAGAATAATACCTAAGCTGGGTCGCTCTCATCACCGGTTTATAGGCCTCAAAACGTTCAATAAGTTGTTCTGAACTTTTGCCTTTACTGTCCCTTGCGTTAGAACAAGTTTCAGAAGTAAACAGTCCCACTTTGTCAGCATGACTACTAGGAGTGCCTAGTTGCCAATATTGCGCGTTTGCCTGGTCAGGTTTTACCCGCGTTAAAATAGGCGTTTCTTTATTTATCAGATGAGACCAAGGTATCGCGCTTAGCAAGCTTTTTCTAATTGCGTCCCTATCTCCTTTATGAAAGCTTTTCAGAGTAACAATATTGTGTGAGAAAGGTTTTTGCTGAGGCTTTTGACAAGCTTCATGGCCAGTAACCAATGGGTATTCATCGACAAAACCCAATAAATGACTGACTTCATGACTAAAGACATTTACGTCATCTTTTACATCAAAATACAACATACCTAAATGAACATTAGCCCCCCCATTTTCTAGCATTAGTCCGATATATTGGGTATTAACAGAGCTTGCAACTTTTTGCCATCGTGATTCTTCGCAGCTGATCGCCTTATCAGACTCATTAATACACTGAAGTTGTTTTTTACTAATATATCTTGGTGTAGGTAAACAAATAAAACGGCCAAGCGTTTGTTGACTTTTAAACTGACTGATGAGTTTTTCAAGGTGCTCTAAATGCGCTAGGTTAGTTGCGAATAGTTGTAAGTTGCTCAAGCAAGATGACAAGTCCTCAGCTAGTGGGAATACTACATCTAACTTTGGGTTTTGAGGTAAAACCTGGAAACGCAGTACATCAGCTAATAGTTGTTCATGTTCATCACTGTTTAGACTGTTTGTTTTAAGATAATTACGTTGAACGAGTCTCGAATAAAGTGATTTAACTTCGTTCACCTCACCTTGGTAAATCGCAATTTTTAACGATAAAATCACTTCATCTTCTGTCGGAGTGTTATTACTATTCCTGTCTCTTATACACATCTCCGAGCCCACGAGAC
>CAJXPG010000186.1 GCA_913057925.1 uncultured Colwellia sp.
TCTACACAGAGTAGATCGTCGGCAGCGTCAGATGTGTATAAGAGACAGGGCATAGGTATAGCCAACCCCTCGTCGTGTTGGTAAGCCTATATCCCAAATCCAGCCTGCTGATTGAGCGGTTGATAGTGTATGGGAAGCTATGTCGGCTTCAGGATTATCATAAGGGACTTGTACTGCTATTGCGCTATCGTTAAATAGAATATCTTTCTTATTTATAAAGGGGATTTGGTAATGTTTACTGAGTAAAATTGCATTGCTGCCTGAACAATCGATAAACAAACTACCATAAATTTCACCGTGGTTTCTCGTGATAACACTGTCTATATTACTGTCTATTGCACCGTTAACTTTTTCGACATGATCAACGATATGATTTACACCTAAGTGTTCGGTGCAATGACGTTGCAATAAAGCAGCAAATTTAGCGGCATTTAAGTGGTAACCGTAATTAGCAACCGCGGCAAATTCAGGAGTTTGTTTTTGTTTTGGCGCACAGCCATGGTCGCATAAATGTGGTTGCACACTGACCGCATGAGCAAAGGGGATTTGATTGCAATGTTGTTGCCAATAGCCAGTGATATTGGCTTGACCAAACCCTTGAGGAGCGACAAATGGATGGTAATAGTTATCGTTTTCTTGGCCATTAACCCAGCCAATAAATTGAGAGCCTTGCTTAAATGATGCATCGCAACAACGCAGAAAGTCTATCTCGGAAATGCCGATGGTTTGCAAGGTGTTACGCATGGTTGGCCAAGTGCCTTCCCCTACGCCTATAGGATGGATATCTGGAGATTCAATTAAGGTTAATTCAATGCCTTGATTTGAGTTTGCCTGATGTTCAGCAGCGATAATGCCTGCAGTTAACCAACCTGCGGTACCACCACCAACAATAACGACACTCTTTACGGCTTCGTTCATAATAATACTTCATTAATTATTGTGATAAATGAATTTATATTGTTATCAATATAAATCACAAAACTAAAATCATCTTTTAACTTTTAACTTTTTGTTTTATTTAAATTACTACTTCCTATTTATAACGTCTAGCCTTTTTCTTATTGAAGAAAATAAGTAGCCGCTCTTAAGAGCGGCTACTTAACTCAGTTATAAATTAGAACTTATAACGTAAACCTATGTTGTAACGAGCACCCGTTTGCTGGATGTTTTTCGTCATGAGCACATGGCGTCCATAAGTACGCGTAGTCTCATCAGTTAGGTTAATTGCTTCAGCAAAAACAGTTAAGTTCTCGTTGAATTCATACCCTATGTTGGCATCTAACTGTCCATAAGCTTCAGTGTAAACTGGGTTAGCACCCTGTCCATCATGAAGACCTGATAAGAAGTCATCACGCCAGTTATACGCGAAACGTACTTGGATACCATCTTTATCATAAAAAGCAATAAAGTTAGCTGAATCACTTACCCCTAATAAAGGTGTTGGTGCATCGCCTTCTGCAGCATTATCATATTCAACATCACTGTCTACTAACGTGAAGTTAACAATAGTACCAAAACCTGACTCACCAAATAAATGTTGGGCAGCAACTTCGATACCGTTTACCTTATTTGTACCTTGGTTAACTGGTTGAGAATATTCAACTTGAAGTTGATCATTTTCAGTCGGGTGACCAAAGATTTGCGTCGCAGCGCCACCAGCAACACCTGGGATGATGTATTGATCTGCCGGGTTGTTTGCTTCGATATAAGCACGGTGTGCGCCATTATCCGCAATGTCATTACCAGTATTGGCTACCGCTTCATCATAACGAGCACCAGATGCTGGGTGAGTTACAATACCACCGTCTGCACGCATATAACTTTCAGTGGTTATTTGAGAGCCAATAACATTATCAACATCTTTTTGGAATAAGCCTAAAGATACATAACTTGCTTCACCGTAATAGTACTCTATTGATAGATCAAGGTTGATTGATTCAACTGGTAATAAACCAGTATTACCACGACTACCATCGGCAAAACCATTAGTACGTACGTTAGCTACAGAAGCACCTGCTGTTAAGTTACCGTAACCAGCACGAGTTAACGTTTCACTATATGAAGCTCTTACCATTAAATCTTCAACCACTTCGATGTTAAAATCGATATTAGGTAAAAAGTAGTCGTAACTGCCTGTACCTGTGAAGTAAACAGAATCTGAGCTTAAGTTTCTAGAAAACTCATTGTCTGAAACCCAAGAAATTGAATCAATATCAGGTAATAACGTTGATGATTCGATGTCAGTACTTTCATAACGAAGACCAATAGTAATACCTACTGGCATATCAGCAAGTTCTAAGCCCATGTTCGCTTGAACAAAAGCACTGGTGGTAGTTTCTTTGGTTAAACGGTCTGTTGTATAGTTACTAGGCGCACAAACTTGTGTACCACAAGGCCATGCTAGAGGGTCATTTGGATCGCCATATAATGCACCAATAGAATCAGCCATGGTTACAAAATCCATCGCCCAAAAATTATTGATCATGTTAGTTTTATCACCAGGCATATTGTCAAAACGATCAATCATAGTGCTTTGGCTATCTAATAACATTTGGTCATCAATATCTGCAGGTGTACCTGAGCCACCCCAGTTAGGACGTTCAGCATTAGCGAAGGCATTTCGGTTATCTACAACATTATTGCCAATACCAAAATCAATACTTTCAACAATACCGGTATCAAAAATATAGGTACCATCAAATTGTATTTGGTCAATTTCAGACATCATGTAACTGTTTCTGAAGCTAGTACCTGTATTCATTACACCTTGTGGCTCTAAACCCGATGAACCATCAGGGAAAACTACTTCTACCACTGGGAATTTTGATGAGAAATCAACAATAGTTTCTGCACGCTGCCAGTTAGCTACTTGAATAGTATTAGAGTTACCGTAGATGCTATCAGGTTTTGCTTCAGCACTTGAGCTATGGTAATCAAAGTTTAAAGTAAGGTTGTCATTAACAAGATATTCTAGGTTAAAACCAATTGATTTATTCTCGTTAACTTGAGCACTTTGCTCAACTTGGCTAACTAAATCAGAAGGACCATCAACATCGTGGATATATAAAGGCGCAGCAACATTTTCGCTGTTAGCATCAGTCCACTCAGAACCCATTGGTTCACCAGCATAGTTCAAGCTCATCCAAACAGAATGGATGTTTTGATCTAGCTCTTGTTCATTTTTTGAGTAAGTATAATCTAAGGTCGCTGTTAAGTTTTCAACAGGACGGTATTGAAGCGTTAACTGACCATTTGTTCGAGTACGTTCTACTTCACTAAAGCCATATAATACGTTATGAGGTACAGCGTAAGTTACGCCATCACCAGGTACGTTTACTTGATTTGGACCATCACCAACAGAACCCCAGTCACCTTCGCCACCTGTTTGTGGACGCCAGCCATTATCAACACCTGCGCGAGCAGAGCCACTTTGACGGTTTTGGTAACTACCGGTAATTGCTACACCAAAGGTGTCGTCAGCAAATGTATTGCTGTATAAGCCAGAAAGTTCAGGCGTTAACGCATCACCGTCTGTACTTGATGTATCATGAACACCTTTAATACCAACCGATGCTTGTTGACCACCTAAGTTTAATGGCTTTAATGTACGAAGGTTAATCGTTGCACCAATACCACCAGTTGCAACAGATGCTCTACCAGTTTTGTAAACTTCAACACCACTAACACCTTCCGATGCTAGGTTACCAAAGTCAAAAGAACGAGACTCAGAAGCACTGGTATCGTTGATATTTGCAGATGGCATTTGACGGCCATTTAAAGTAACTAGGTTATAGTCTGGACCAAAACCACGAACGGTTACTTTACTACCTTCACCATTATCACGGTCAATTGATACACCGGTGATACGCTGTAAAGACTCTGCCAAGTTAGTATCTGGGAACTTACCCATATCTTCAGCGGTAATGGCATCAACGACACCATTTGAATTTCGTTTGATGTCCATTGATTTTACCAAACTACCGCGAATACCGGTAACTGATATGACTTCCATTTCTTCTTTATCTTTTACGCTTGCTTCTTCTGCCGACATAGCGGGTAAAGCTGTTGCGCCAAGTATCAATGATAAACTAGTCGCAATTCTTGTTTTAGTAAATGCTTTCTGACTCATGTTACATCCCCAGTTTAGTGGATCGTTTTATAATTATATGTGTAGGTTAAGCGTCTTTATTTATTTTATCAGCATACAGTAAGTCGATGTCATTCTACTAAATGTAAATTGATGTAATATGTAAGCGCTTACATAAAGGTAAGATAATAATAAAAGTAGGTCAATAAATATTTAAAAATAAATTAAAGCTTATACACTAATTGTGCTTTTATTATACATACGTCGATTTGTTTATATATTGCTTATCTGTTTTGTAACAATGACTTAACATCAGGTTGTTTTGTTGGTAATAAAATTAGCGTTGAAAATATTACCAATACAAGTATATTTGTAAGCGCTTACATTTTTATTGCCTTTTGTACTAAAGTGTAACCGTTACATTTTGGTTTTCAGCACGCCAATATGCCTTTTTAGTCCATGATGGAAGTCTAATAATGATAAAAACAATAAAACAACATCAACTGAAATTAAGTGAAAAAGTGGGTTATGCCTGTGGTGATGTCGCCTCAAATTTTTATTGGCGTGTCTTTGATGTCTTCCTCTTTATTTTTTATACCGATGTCTTTGGTCTATCTGCCGCAGCGGTAGGTACCATGATGTTGGTTACCCGTTTAATTGATGCTTTCTCAGATCCACTTATGGGAGCAATTGCTGATCGCACTAAAACGCGGTTTGGTAAATTTAGGCCTTATTTGCTGTGGGGAATAATCCCTATGGTTGCTGCTGGGGTGCTTACTTTCACTGTACCCGAGGTCAGTGATGGTAATAAGTTAATCTGGGCTTATGCCACATACATTTTCATGATGCTCGCTTATACCTTTATTAACGTGCCTTATGGTGCGCTGCTTGGCGTTGTTACTGCTGATAGCCAGCAAAGAACTACCTTAACGAGTTTTCGCTTTATTGGCGCTTTTTCAGGCGGTAGCATTGTTGCTTATATGACGCCAGAGCTCGTTGCTTATCTGGGGCAAGGTAATGAAGCCTTGGGTTGGCAATACACTATGTTAGTTTATGGCCTTGTTGCTGCAGTACTTTTTGCCATTACGTTCTTTTCAACAAAAGAGCGTATCGCGCCACCTGTCAATCAAAAAACATCGGTAATGCAAGACTTAAAGGATTTGACCCAGAATGGTCCGTGGAAAGTGCTGTTTGTTTTAGCGCTGATTATCATGATGACTATTTCACTTCGTGGCAGTACTGGTACTTTTTACTTTAAATATTATGTTGAACGCCCTGATCTTATTGGCAGCTTTGCCATGGTTTATATGATTGCTTTAGCGATTGGTGCAGCATCGACACCACTGCTAACTAAGTTTATTGACAAGCGTCGCTTATTGATGATTTTAATGGCTATTGTTGCTGCGTTGTCATTGACTTTTTACTTTGTGCCCAAAGAAAACATTACTTTAATGTTTGTCTTACAAATCCTGATTGGCCTAGCGCTAGGGCCAAAATCACCGTTAGTGTTTTCCATGTATGCCGATACCGCTGACTTTTCTCAATGGCGAACGGGCAGGCGAGCAACCGCAATGATATTTTCTGCTGCAGCATTTTCGCAAAAACTTGGTGGTGCACTTGCTGGCGCTATGATTGGTTGGTTATTGGCTTCTCTTGGTTATGCCGCCAATCAAGTGCAAACAGACGCCTCTCAAGCCGGCATTGTTTTGTTAATGACTCTTATCCCCGCAGTCTTTGCCGCCATTGCGGTACCGTTAATTTATTTTTATCCACTTGATGATAAAAAGCTGGCAAAACTACAGCAGGATTTACAGCAAAACTATGAGCCGAATGACTCAGAGAAAAGTCAGTCAAAAGTAAGCTCAACAGGAGCGGTAAATGTCTAAATTACATGCCCCAGAGTTACCTTTAATTAGTATTGAAAGCGAAAAACCTGTTGGTAGCTTAAGTAAAGTTAAACTCACCAGTGCAACAAAACTGCCTAATGCCACAGGCTTTTTGTGGAACAAGGCTATGGTGATGCAAGTGAACTGTCGCGGTTATGTTAATTCGCAATTTATGCAGCCAGAGCCGGCCAAATACTCTTATGCGCCAAACATGGAAGCAAAAAGCTTTATTCAACCTGAGCACAGTTACTTTACTCATCACCCTGGGCGTTTTTTCTATTTAAAAGATGAAGACAGTGGTGAAATCATCTCACTTCCTTATGAACCGATGCGAGTTGAGCTTGATAAGTTTTCTTTTGAAGTCGCTGATAGCGATATTGCTTGGGTTATTGAGCATAGCGGACTGAAGATATCAATTAAGGTCAACTTAACTAAAGATGATTTAGTTGAATGCTGGTTTTTTTCAGTGATTAACCTTACTGAAACAACGCGAAATATAAGTATTTATCCTTATTTTACTATCGGTTATATGTCGTGGATGAATCAGTCTGCAACTTATGATGAAACACTTAATGCCATTGTGGCAGACTCTATTACCCCTTATCAAAAAGTAGAAGATTATTTTAAGAATATAGACTTTAAAGATAAAACCTTTTTTATCAGTGATACTAAGCCTACTGCTTGGCATGCCAATCAAAAAGTTTTCGAAGGGGAAGGTGGTTTACACCAACCTAGCGCATTACAAAGTGAGCAATTAGACAATGTTGAAGCGCGTTATGAAACGCCGGTTGCGGTAATGCAGTTTCAACAGCAGCTATTACCAAGTGAACGTAAAACCTTTCAGTTTTTATTTGGACCTGCAAAAGATGAAGCCGAAATTGCCTTTATAAAAGAAAAGTATTTGGGTCATCAACAACGAAGTGAAAACCAAAAACACTACCAAGAGTACCTAGAGCAAGGTAAAGGCTGTATCACGGTGAAAAGTGAAAACACTAGAGAAAATGGTTCCGGAAACAGTACAGGAAATAGTACTTTTGATAACTTCTTTAACCACTGGTTGCCAAGGCAAATGTTTTACCACGGTGATGTTAATCGCTTAAGTACCGACCCGCAAACTCGTAATTATATTCAAGATAATATGGGCATGGCATTTATTGAGCCTTGTGCTACTCGGCAAGCATACATATTAGCGGTTTCACAGCAAAGTATTAGTGGTGCAATGCCTGAAGGAGTTCTGTTGCATGAAAAAGCGCAGCTTAAATATATTAACCAAGTACCTCATGCAGACCATGGCGTGTGGTTACCTATTTGTTTATCGGTCTATTTAAATGAAACCGCTGATGTTAGCTTGCTCAGTGAGATGGTAAGCTTTATTGACTCAAATGAAGAGCAGTCTTTTGCTAAGCATATTGAGTTAGCGTTAGATTATTTGGTTAATGCCACTGATCATCGAGGCTTGAGCTTTATTGAGCAAGGTGACTGGTGCGATCCAATGAATATGGTGGGCTATCAAGGCAAAGGGGTGTCGAGTTGGTTATCTTTAGCGACGTCTTATGCGTTATCGTCTTGGTGCGATTTGTGTAATGAATACGATATTAATATCAGTAAGCAAAAGTATGATGAGTATCGTTTTGCTGCACAGGCTATTAACACCGCAGTAAATG
>CAJXPG010000187.1 GCA_913057925.1 uncultured Colwellia sp.
ATCTACACAGAGTAGATCGTCGGCAGCGTCAGATGTGTATAAGAGACAGACCATTTATCGATAGGTTATATTGACCGCCACCAGGCTGTGACGCTACTCGACTGCTTATTTCATAATTACCTGCTTCAAGAGTGACTGAGTATTCGAGCCATTCAGACGCTCCAATGTAGCCAATATTATATCCGCCACCGACATCGGTAGTGACTTCAATATCGACTTGATCATCGCGATAGTTTGCCCCGCCTTCATTGGCAGGGGTAATATCAAAATAGTTGAGGTAATCTTCTGCTTGAATGGTGATGTCGACAACTTGACGGATAATTTCACAGCCTTCTTGATCGACAACTGTACCTGCTGTTGTTTCTGGGCATTGATCAAGCTCATCAAGAACACCATCATTATCGGTATCTTCAACGTTATCTGCACCTTCATCTTCCTCTTCAATAACCACACAACCAGTATTATCGACTACAGCGTTCTCTGTAGTGTTAGGGCAGGCGTCGACATCATCAAGAATACCGTCCCTATCTGCATCGGTACCTTTATCTTTAATGATAATACAGCCAGTGCTATCGACAACTGTATTAGCTGCTGTATTAGGGCAAAGGTCTAGCCTATTGATTACCGAGTCATTATCAAGGTCATTATTTATCTCTTCTTCTAAAGTCTCTGAGCCACAAGCGGATACCAATACAAGTAACAATGACACTGGTAGCCATTTTTTAGGGACATTGGACATTTGTTTTTTGAGTTTCATGTCTTTCTCTTTTTATTTTTTTCAATGTTTTTAATGTTAAAGTTCGACTGTGTTTTTTATATCGAATACATGTTTTTTTAATGTCTTTGAGCAAGTTTTTAGGCATGATTCTTGGGAATATATTTCTAATTTCAATTGTTTTTTTTGTTCGATAGAAAACAATGTAATGAAGCCTGTTAGAACAATAATCAGTCCACAAGTAAAATTTGCCAAGATAGTTGATGTCTTCATAAAATGATCCTCACTGGTAAATAGAGTAGTAATCAAGATATAGCAAAAGCAGAGTTACAATTATCACCGTAATTATCTCTTTTACTTAAGAACATATTTAGTTTACTGAAGGGGAGCTTTTTTTTATTACTCAAAGTATTTGTAGCGGTATGGATATAACGCTACAAATACAATAAGGAATAGTTAGCTGTTAATCAGAGTTTAGTGAAAGTACAAGTTATCAAGGTAAATAGTACCGCCAGTATGGTTTTGTGCATCAAATTTGAATTGGAACACATCAGACAAATTTACTACCCCAGAATAAGTGGTTAATGGAATATCAACACTCTGCCAACCGTTTAATGTTGGGGTAACCGTAAATAGTGTTTCCCCACCAGCACCAATTAGATATACGTCAAACCCTGTTGCATCAGCAGTCCAGTAATCAAGATGTAAATGGGTCTTACTTGACACATCGGTATTGGCGTAGCCTATACCTTGGTAGTTCAAGCCAGCCATTTTTAAGGTGTCATTTCCTGCAACATCAATAACAGTGGTGACCGTAGCTTGACCCCAATTTGGATTAGTATCGACACTGGCTATAGCTGTGTAGGTATCACTAAATACCGAAATAACATCGCCATCAAGTGGTGTGGGTACGGGGGCGCCAGTTACAGGGCCAACTACAGGAGCAACTTCTTGTGCAGAAAACATGATGTTATCAATATAGTTTACTGTGTCTTGACTTCTACCCGTGGTTTTATCAGGGAATAGCGCCAAAGCGCCGATATCATCATTTTCAGGTAAGCCAATCATGTCACAGAAATCAAAAGTTAATGTTTCCCACTGGTTTACTAGGGTATTCGTTGCAGATTTTGTACCATGAGAGCCCCACATGATGCCATCGTCATTAACACCATTATTCTTTTGGAATTTCACATGAACGTCACTAATGGTGTCTTTGTAAACATCCAATTTAACCGTACAGTTGCTAGCATCTAAGGCAAAATTATCAATACCTTGGGTTAATGCACCAACCCATTCGCCATTGCCTTGATTGATCTCAAATAAAGCCGAGGTAGCTGAGGTATTGATGCCTGCTGTTTCCGGGTTAGCAACATATTGCACTTTATCAGTATCAAAGGATGACCAAGTAAGCTGTGGACCTTCAAAATCGACACCTAGTGCAACCGTTGTTGTTGCATCATCACCTGAGTCACCGTCGATAATAGCTACTTGTTCTGGTGCGCCATCAGGGTAAAAGGCAACGTTATCCCATTGATAAACGGCACCAGCATTACTGCCCCAAGATGGGAATAACATCACGTTATTAATCGCTGTAAGGTCAAGACCGGCTAGGTCTCTTAAGCTGAAGCTGTAATGCTTCCAAACCCCTACTTCAATGGCACTATGGTCGCCATTATCAGCAAAGATATTGTAATCATTAAGTGTGCCACCAGCCCCTTCAATTTTTATAAACCATTCGTCAGTACCAGAAGGTATTGTGGTTACTTTAAGGTCGAATTCAAAAGTACCTGTATCTTCGAAAGCACTTATATCAATCGGAGCGCCAACAGCATCTACTGGTCTATAGCCAGCAACAAATTGGCTTGCGCTAATAGTAACTTCATTAACATTCCCATAAGCAAGGTTATCATCAACAATAATTTGCGAAGAGCCGTTTGTTTCAATCCACGATTCCCAGTCATTATGACCGTCAGAAATAATGAATGACGCTTCACTTGCATCTCTAGGTGTTTCGCCTACTGGCGCAACTACCGCATCAGCAACTGTGATGGTAAATGTTTGTGTTGTATCAACAGTACCGTCGTTGACTGCTAGTGTTATTTCAGCTGCGCCGATATTAGCAAGTACTGGCGTACCTGATAAAACGCCAGTTTCCGTGTTAAAGCTTAGCCATGAAAGCTCAGCAGGAATTACAGCTGACATGGTTAAGGTATCAGTGTCAGCATCGGTTGCTGTTAAGGTATATGAATAAGCGGAATCAACCGTCGCGTTGGTGATTTCTGTACTGGTAATAACCGCGGCATTATTTTGAGGTACTACAACGGCATCAACAACAATGCTGAATGTTTGAGTTGCATCATCAGCATCGGTGCCATCAGCAACGGTTAAGGTAACTCCGATAGTACCGACATCGCTTGCTGTTGGTGTACCTGATAATATGCCAGTAACCGTATCAAAAGTTAACCATGTCGCTTCAGCAGGAATTGCAGCTGACATGGTTAAGGTATCACTGTCTGCATCGGTTGCCGTTAATGTATAAGTATATGCTGTGCCAGCAGTTACGCTGGTTAATGCGGTACTAGTAATTTCAGGAGCATGTAGTTCAGGTAAAACTTCAGGTGCGGCAGTAACTGCAATGGTAAAAGATTGTGTTAAGTCGTCAGTACCATCGCTCACTGTTAAAGTAACTGGATGATCGCCAACATCAGTTTCTTCAGGTGTACCGCTTAAAATGCCGGTAGAATCATCAAACGAAAGCCATGATGGTAGGGTGGTAGCCGATAGCGTTAAAGCATCTCCATCTGAATCACTTGATGCTAAAGTATATGAATACTCAGAGCCTGCTTCTACACTAAGCACGCCAGTGCTTGAAATGGCAGGTATTGTATTTTTTATATCTTCTATAATATCAGTTGGATCGTTTGAATCTGAACCACAAGCCGTGAGTGCTAAACTCAACGCTACGCTAATCATTGTTCTTGTGAAGTTTTTTTTATTGTTATTCATCATGTCCCCTTAAATGATAGCTTTTTAAGCCTCTATAAAGCGAACAGCAGTAATTAGCTGACATTAAAGGATTAAAATAACTTTCAGTATTTTTTGGTTTTATTTATAAACATATTGTTATTTTATTAGGCAACTAAAAAGTCTTGCGTCGAAAAAGCTAAGCAACGTAGAGTTAAAGTTAACCTGAAATTTACAATACATTAATGATGGCGAATAATTAGCCATATTCGTTGAGGCGGTATATTTATCACCATGAATCGATAAGGCGGTACATAAATGAGATGTATGTAATGTGAGCGGAGTTGCTGGTTTAAAATTATTAAATGACATTAAGTAGAGATAATTAAGGATAAGGATAAATAGGGGATAGAGAGATAAATGTACTTTTTGTGCGCACCATTTGAGCACGAGTGCACTTATTTGGAGCAACAAGTGAAGTTGCTGACTTAATTGGGATAGAATTACAGGCAAAAAAAAAGGACATCATAAGATGTCCTTGAAAAAACCAACTATAAGTAATGGCTTTGAAGAATCGGGGAAGATTCAGAAAACAAAGTCATCATAAGTGCGTTTACGTATCTCGGCAAACGAGCAAATTTCACCTGATGGGTTAATATATTTCACTTAACATCGAAAACACCTCACTAACTTATGCGATTTTCATCATTTAAGGTAAATTCATTAAGTATTGTTAGTCTATTAATAGTGAAATTTACGCCGTCGTGAGGAATGAGATAGCCACTAGAGTGTTATTGCTTAACCAATATTGAGGTTTTTTGTCTCTTGCGTTTAGGTGGCTAAGTTTAAACTATTTAGTGAAACAGCTTATCGGTTCATCAAACCTTAAAGACGAAAAAAAACCTTAACCATTGGGTTAAGGTTTCGTTTTCTAGTACTTATTAGGAGAGCAATTAGAACCGCCAGCCCAAATTACCTTGCTTAGTTAGTTAGTCAATAGGGATTTAGTTAGCGTATAGCTAGTCACCAAATACCTAGTTAACCGGAAAGTAATTACTCCCTATTCAACACGCATTATTTATATGCGTTAGTTTTTCTAAAGCGCAAAGTTATATTCCACAATAAAATAAATATCATAAGAGAGTTAATACTACCACCAGAGCTTTCAGCGCTATCTTCAACTTCTGTTTCAGGTGGTTTCGCTTGAACAGTAAAGCTTATGGTAGCCTGTGCAGTATTAACACCATCTGTAACGCTATAAGCAACTGAATCAGTTCCTGAATAGGCAGCATCAGCGCTATAGCTAAACTGGCCATCAGTTGATAGCGTCAATGAGCCATGTTCTACATCGGTAACGATAGTGTAAGTTAAAGAATCATTATCAATATCTTTAACCGGTAGCTCACCTGAGTGAATAGTGCCCTGCATTAGTGTATAACTCTCATCAGATACCACAGGACTATCATTAGTTGGCTCTACAACAATATTAACAAGATGCTCTATGAAATTACCATGAATATCTGTAGCTTTGATTGTGACAGTATCTTCACCGTTAAAGTTATTGTTTGGTGTATAAGTTAAACCATTCTCATCAACACTTATAGTACCATTTGTGCTTTGTTCAGTAACAGTCAAAGTGATCATGTCAGCTTCAGCATCGGTAAATATTGATGCAGACTCAAGGGTTGAGTCTTCATCAAGGGTTATCTTATTTACTAGCGGAGTCGGTGCTTTGTTGATTTGATAAAACTGGATGCTTTGTCTTGTAGTCGCTACTAACTTGTTGTCCATGAATTGAAATACAGCATTCATTAATTCATTATTTTTTATTAAAAAACTAACTAGCAGAGTAGGCTTTTCAATAACGGTTAACTCATATAAAAATAATTCATTTGGTGTTTGAATAATTAAAGAGTTTCCTACAGCTCTTAATTCTATCAATTCAGTTCCAAAAGATAGCTCTACATTATCTAACGCTACCAATTCATTGGTACTAGAAAGTGTATAGCTAGTTAATTTATCTTTAGATGCGATGTAAATAATACCGTTTAGAGATGCTGCAGTAGTATAACCTTCAGGGTAACTTACAAACTGTTTATATGAGAAGTTATCATTTTCAATATCAGTGAAAATGTGAATGCCATTTTTTACAGAGTCATATACCAATACTTCCCCATTTTTAATTTCCATAGACGTATTAAACCCACAACAATACCCTGAGATCGGAAGTTGAATAGGCGCTTCGTAAATAGAATCAGGTGTTGAAATATTATATCTAGATAGATATATACCGTCATTGAGTTGGTCTAAGCTATAAATATAGTTTTCGCTTTGCACTGAATTTACTAGGTAGCTATGATTTGCAAAGTTTACTGAACTTTGCTGAATTAGCTCTTGCTCATCAGATAGCTCATATAACCCCATTGAATAACCACCATTTAAAAGGTAAGCACCTTGGTGAGTTGTTATCTGATCCGTGCTCTGTTGGGTTTGCTTGTGCAAGGTAATATTTTCTATATCAGCAACGTTAATCACATCAACTCTGTTACTGCGGGGTAGTAAATAGTAGTCTCCTGCGAAAGTACCTTTCATAAGCTCGCCTGATTGGTTATAAGCAGACTTAATATCACTAATAACTTCGTTGTTAAACACAAATTCTATGATGCCCTCATTGCCGGACAATGCTATTAACTTGTCGTCTGACCACTTGAATTGACTAAAGTTGCTGCTATCTGCTAAAAAGTCATAAAGAGGAGTACGTGAGATTAGAGATTCTTGATTGCTATCAGAGATAGAATAGCTATAAAACACTCTATCCCAGCTTAATAAATGAAGTGTATTGTTTTTAAATACTGATTCAAAAGCATTGTATTGAGAACCAGGAGTAAAGCTTGCTGCAATATTTAGCTTATTATCAGCGATGGTTAACACATTAATGTTACCACTTGAACTAACGATGAAGCGATCCATGCCTGCAGATATGATGTCTTGAAAATCGCCAATAGAATCAGATTCCACTGACTCAAGAAGGCGGTTATCTGAGATATTATATTTCTCTATCGTCGTCGTACTACTATTGTCGATATTATATTTTCGGCTAGCAATATAAAAGTAATTGTCAGTTAGTATTACTTTTTTTATCACTGCTGTATCTGCAATCGCAGTTTCTATAACTTTTTCAATGCTGTAGTTGCCATCATCTTCTTGAATAATGAAAACTTTGTTGTCATCACTTAAAAAGTAGATTTTATCACTGACGAATAATTTATCATTTGAATGCTGAGAGCTTAATTCAACAGAATAGTTTAATGTTAACGTTTTAGTATTTGAAATATTGTATATAGATAATTTGTCTTCAGTTACTATAGCAAGTCGATTGTTATGTACTTGCATCGATAAAATATTTGCTTCTACGTTTATCTGAGCAATAAATGATGCCACTCCTGATTTCTCTTGATCTATCACGTCGATTTGACCAAATGATGTAGCAGCATAAAAATATCCGTTGAGTGATACCACCTCCAAATAACTCGCTGAGCCCCACTCTCCCTGTTTAACAAGAGTGGCTTCTTGAGCGTGAACATAATTGGTGGTTGATAGTAGAAAGGTGTTGGTAAGTACTAAAAATAGTACAAGTAGTTTTTTCATTTTTAATCCATTAAAGTTTTTCACACTGAAGTTAAGCTATTAAATCTGTCTCTTATACACATCTCCGAG
>CAJXPG010000188.1 GCA_913057925.1 uncultured Colwellia sp.
CTACACAGAGTAGATCGTCGGCAGCGTCAGATGTGTATAAGAGACAGGTTTAGCTTCTTTGTTAATAATGTGAACTCAGTTGATTTCTTAGATCAGAACTCAGGTGAATATAAAACAGCAATAGAGTTTTTTAACAGTGATCCTTCACTTGGCTTTAGTATTCCTGATTTTAATGACGGAAATATTAGTGGTACTTTTGCAGAAGGAAGTACCATGGACACCATTTTTAGTTACTTTTCTGAGGCTGTTTTTGATACTTTCTACGTACGCAATACGCCTACATCTGGGCCTAAGCCTATTCCAGAGCCACTTAGTATTCTTATTTTTGCAACAGCGTTTTTCATTTTGCAAACCAAGTTAAGAAAAAAATCTATCTAATCGTTACTTTAGATAATCAAATAACCTTTTAAGAGCCCCGTTTTACGGGGCTTTTTTTTGCCTTTATATTGCATAAATAGACACTTAACGTTACCTTTGTAGTAACTCTTGCCGTATGTAAAATAGCGTTATCGCCAATATGTCGACTTATTTTCAGTCATTGCTTAAAAACAATACTCATTTGGGTACTTCCCCAGCTAGCCAACAGCGCGGTAGCTCCCTAATACTTTCACTATTCGTTATTATCATTTTAACGCTACTTGGAAGCGTATTAATGCGTATTATCTCTACCAGTAGCGAAACGGTTTCACAAGAAGTATTAGGTACTCGCGCTTATATGGCTGCCAACTCAGCAATGCAGGCGGAATTGATGCTGCTATTTCCTCATAATGGTGTTGCAGGTAACTGTAATGCCAATAATAGTTATGATTTAGAAACGGCGTTAGCTGATGATATTCCCGGTTTGTATGATTGTGAAGCGACAACAAGTTGTGATAATTACTACACAGATGCAATTAACACCGTCGAATACTATCGACTTACCAGTACTGGTGCATGCGGTAGCGGTGCTATGGATGCTAACAGTAAGGTCATAGTTAAAAGTAGTCGTACCATTCAAGTTGAAGCGAGGAGTTTATAAATGTCGTGGCGCGTACTCTTTGTTTTATTATATTTTATTGTAAGTTTACCTAGTGCATATGCTGCTGCCTGTTTAGACATATTTCCGAGTGCTACTAATGACGACTTAACTAATAAAGGCTTAGAATTTATCAATGTACCGCCATTCTTTCCTGCTGATGGCTTTTTGGCTAATCCTGAAACTATTTCATTAGGAGATAGTCAACACCAGGCTAATGCGCAAGCTCAAAGTATTTTTGTTAACTCAACGCCGATTACAGAAACATCAGCTCGACTTTATTTAACTGGTAGTGTGGCTTGGGAAAATGCAAAGATTAATGTCGGTGGAGCACCAGAAGATCTTATTATTGTTATCAGTGGTGCATTAACAATCACTGGTGGGAGTACAGAAATCAATGCCATCATTTATGCCTATGGCGAAGTAAGTATTACAGGGAATGTAGAGATTAATGGTGCTGTTGCTTCAGAAATAGGTCTTAGTACTAACCCTGCAGTTAATATTAATTATAATGCTGATTATATCAACAATGCTGACTTTAATGGCATGTGTGATGGAAGTTCAAATACTGTAATCCCTATTCTTGATTATCGTTTTGATGAATGTAGCTACTCAGGAGAGTCTGGCGATGTAATTGATCAATCATCAAACTTTAATGGTACTAGTCAAAATTTAGCTAAGCCTGTAAGCGACTCTGTTATTAATAACTCATTAGATTTATCGGCGGTTACTGATAACCCTTATGAATGGCTACAAGTACCAAGAACTGCGATAGATGGGTTGGATGATTTCACTATTTCAGTTTGGATAAATACGAATGTTGATAAGTCACAGCAAGAGATTTTTCATGCTCTGGGTAATAGTACCAGTGATGATGAGTTGGAGTTATTTATTCGTGATAGTGACCAAGTCTATATAAAAGTTCGTGATGATAGTGAAACCTTGAACTCCTCTGTAACCTTAACCGATGGAAACTGGCATCATATTTTGGTAACACGGCAAGGTGAAGATGTTTGTTTGTTTGTTGATGGTACAGAAGAAGATTGTGATAATGGTGTTAGGTCAGGTACTTTAGAAGTAAATAATAATAATGCTGTTGTTATTGGGCAAGAACAAGATGATTTTGGTGATGATTTTGATTCATCACAAAGCTTTGATGGCAAGCTTGATGAATTTAAGCTTTATGATAGTAAGCTTGACGCGGCTGAAGTTGATAGCATCTATCAAAATGAATTAGCGGAAAATAACTATGATGGTAGCGCACGTGCGCCATTAAATTGCCCAAGCCTGCTTGCTTTATATCGCTTTGAACAAACAGACTTGTCATCACAAATAGATGATACCAGCGGTTATAATAATCATGCTGAAATTCCTTTTCTAGGCGCATCCTTAGCTGATGGCAAATATTGTCGAGGTTTCGACAGTGTTAGTTATAATCGATTTGATTATACAGGATCCGCCTTCCGCTCTGATTTAGATCTTGATGGAGATGTTGGGCTACAGGGGACTGTAAGTTTTTGGTTTAACAGCACAGTAAATTGGAATGATGATTTTGAAAGAGTACTCTTTGACGCCAGCTCAGGCAGTGATGCAACTGATAAATATTTTGTTCTAGAAATTCAAGAGGATGGGCGACTCAAATTTGCCTTTGAAGATTCAAATGATGCAGACTTTTCTTTAATTGAACCATCAACGAATAGTCGACAGGCGGGTACCTGGTATTATTTAACAGTAACATGGGATTACCTTGCAAATGACTTTGCAATATATGTAGATGGTAACCTTCAAGTACAGCAAACTAAAAACACCAATGGTGCTATGGGGGAGCTTGGTAAAATTGTATTTGGCGATAACTCATCAGACTACACCCAATCAGGGAACTCACCAATTGCTTCACCTTACTCATCCCGTGGTAATTATGACGAAACAAGAGTGTATGACCGTGTTTTAACTCAGGTTGAGATCCAAACCGATATGAATGACGATAATGGCTGTTTAGCAGAACTTATTGCTTATTATCAAATGGATGAATTGGCTTGGAATGGTACATCAGGGGAGGTACTTAACCAGCAGGGTGTTTTACATGGCACGGCTTTCAATGGCTTAACCACTGATAGAGTTACTCCAGCCAGAGTTGGCAACCCAGGTACTTGTGGTTATGGTTATTTAGATGGTGTTAATGATTACATTGAAATTGCTGATGATCCTGCACTAGATATAGACGAGCAACTTACTGTGTCTACTTGGATTTACCCCACTAAAATTCCTTCATCTGGCTTAATGACTGTACTTTCCAAAGATGAGAACTTTGAGTTTCATGTAACACCTAGCAGAGAAATTAATTGGTGGTGGAACGACGAGAACGGAACCACGCGAGAATTAAATAGTGCAGGCGCTAATATTCAGGTAAACAATTGGTATCACATTGCCATCACCTATAAAGACGGTGAGCAAGTTATTTATATTAACGGACAAGAAAGCAGCCGTAATGCGTTCGCTAATAAATTAATTGTGAATAATGACCCATTACAAATAGGGCAAGACCAAGGTTTTCCAGGCAGGTACTTTCAAGGTTCTATCGATGAAGTGAAAATTTATAGTGGCGTTTTATCTGCTACTGAAGTCAATGAAGTCTATTTAGAAACTCACCCATGTGCCAGTTTTATTGACCATTTTGAAATTGACACTATTGATGGAACCGGCATTACATGTGATGCTGATAATATCGTTATTAAAGCCTGTTCTGATGCGTCTTGTAGCACTGTAAATCCGGATGCTGTTGATGTTGCACTTTCAATAAATAATACTTTTTATAAGACAGTAACGGTAGCGGGAACAAACGGTACAGCAACCAGTTACGCATACACAACCGTTGGCAATGCAGCGCTTAGTTTAGATCAAACCTATGAATGTAAAAACTCTGCATCCCAACCATGTAATGTCACCTTTGCAGATAGCGGATTTCTCTTTAGTGATATACCGATGCAAATCTCGGGTAAGTCCTCAGCTCAAGGTTTAAATGCGACAACATTGTCACTGCAAGCTGTGGAGACTGATACCAATACTGGCAGTTGTGTTGGCGCGTTTCCTGATGGTGGCGATATCCCGGTTAACTTATCTTATCAATGTGATGAGGGTACTTGTAGTCAAGCCGTAGTATTGAGTAATAATAGTAATGATCATGATATAACAACAATAGCTGCAGCATTTACATTGCGTTTTAGCGCAGATTCCACTGCCACTTTTGATATAAATTACCCCGATGCGGCTAAATTAATTCTTAATGCACAAAAGACCATTGAAGTAGAAGATAGCGATGGTAATAAAGTATTGAAAAACTTGTCAGGTAGTTCAATTTCTTTTGTGGAACGACCTTTTGGCTTTTTCATTGATGTTATAGATAACCCTGCTGCAACCGATGGTAACGGTGGTTTGGCTGATATCTTCAAAAAGGCAGCAGAAGACTTTACCGTACAATTAAAAGCAGTTGTTTGGCAAAGCGCTGATGACGCTAATAATGATGGTGTACCTGATATTGGTGCCGATTTATCTAATAATGCCGTGACAGTAAACTTTGGCAATGAAGCCGTGTCAGATACTGCAGAAATTAACCATGAATTAGTTGCGCCAGCTTATGTTGATTCAGGTGTACTAGGCGGTTTAACCAGTTCGCGGTTTGATTTTACAGATGGAATCGCTAGTGATGCAGCTGTTAGTTATGACGAAGTAGGTATTATTAGTTTCACTGCTAATTTGACTGATGGCGATTATCTGGGCGCAGGTGATATACAAGGCAATACACCTTATGTTGGCCGATTCACGCCGGCATATTTCAAAGTGACTTCAATGGTTGATGGCATTTTAACGGGTACATGTAGTGCTGCCGATAACACTGAAATTCCGTTTGTTTATAGTGGTCAAATGCTCTCCGACATTTTAACAACTGGCGCACTTGGTTATTTCAATACCCCAGCCATTGTCATTGAAGCACAAAACCAAGATGGTAATGTGACTCAAAACTATATTGATGATTTTTATAAGTTATCGCTGAGTAGTTTCAATCGCTTAATGTTACCTAGCTCTACGGTGCTAGCGCCGAATACTGATGCGACTCAAGTGGGGAAAGACGGCACAAACCTTATACGGTTAACCGCTAATATTGATGCTGCAACGTTGGCAGATGCTAGTGGTGAAACGACATATAGCTATAACGCTGACGATAATTATGTATATGTAAAAGAAGCAAATAGTGAAATTAATGAGTTTACCTCAGATATAGACTTATCAGTGGTTTCAATTATTGACAGTGATTTAATTGAAACCCTTGATGAGGATGGCGATGCCAGTAATGGTTTAATTTTGACATTAAACCCGATAGGTAAAATTATTCGCTTTGGTCGCGCTCAATTACAAAATAGTTATGGCCCTGAAACTTCAAACTTGCCACAGCCATTGTCGGTTAATTATTACAAAGATAAGCAATATGTTGTGGCAACGGATGATTGGTGTACGCCTTATAACGCAACAGATATGACGGTAACTGATATCAGCTTAGCACCAGCAACCACAGCTCCGGCAGACGCAACTGTAAGTGGTGAGTTCATCACTGAGATACCACCAGGAATAACACGTGCTATTGAATTAACTGCGCCTGGAACTGGTAACACGGGGGAAGTTGAAGTTATTTATGATGTCAGTGATTGGTTAAAATTTGATTGGGCGTATGATACAGAAGGTGTTGATGGCCTCTATAATGATAACCCTAGAGCCGTTGCTACATTTGGTATTTTTCGCGGTAACGATCGAATTATTTACCAACGTGAAATAGAAAAAATAAACTAGCTTCCTTCCCATTTTAAATATGAGCGTTAGCAATTTTGTATTAGCGCTCATTTTTTTTCTTTTCTTTAGGGCTTTCCTTTAAAAAAGCAACACATTAGACAAATACTAAGGTATGATTATCCGATCTGTTATTCATATATAGACAGCGTCTACTTAATTAGCACTTTACAGGACATTTTGAGCTTATGTTTAAAAAAATACGCGGCATGTTTTCTAACGATCTTTCAATCGATTTAGGTACCGCCAATACACTGATATATGTAAAAGACCAAGGTATTGTATTAAACGAGCCTTCTGTTGTCGCCATCCGTCAAGACCGTGCTGGAGGCTCTAAAAGTGTTGCTGCCGTTGGTGTTGCTGCAAAAGCCATGCTAGGTAGAACGCCAGGAAATATTGAAGCTATTCGTCCAATGAAAGACGGCGTTATTGCCAACTTCTTCGTTACTGAAAAAATGTTACAGCACTTTATAAAGCAAGTGCATAGCAATAACTTCTTACGTCCAAGTCCAAGAGTATTAGTTTGTGTTCCTTGTGGCTCTACGCAAGTTGAACGTCGTGCTATTCGTGAATCTGCCATGGGGGCAGGCTCTCGTGAAGTTTATTTAATTGATGAGCCAATGGCTGCAGCAATTGGTGCTGGTATGCCTGTTTCTGAAGCGACAGGTTCAATGGTAGTTGATATTGGTGGTGGTACTACTGAAGTTGGTATTATTTCACTTAATGGTGTGGTTTATTCTTCTTCAGTACGCATTGGTGGTGATAAATTTGATGAAGCCATCATCAACTACGTACGTCGTAACTTTGGTAGCTTAATTGGTGAAGCCACTGCTGAGCGCATTAAGCATGAAATTGGCTCTGCTTATCCAGGTGAAGAGTTAGTTGAAATTGAAGTGCGTGGCCGTAACCTTGCAGAAGGTGTTCCACGTAGCTTTACTTTAAACAGTAATGAGATTTTAGAAGCACTACAAGAGCCATTAACGGGTATTGTTAGTGCCATTATGGTTGCGCTAGAGCAATCTCCACCTGAACTAGCTTCTGATATTTCAGAACGCGGTATGGTATTAACCGGTGGTGGTGCATTACTGAAAGATCTCGATCGTTTATTAATGGAAGAAACGGGCATTCCGGTAGTGATTGCTGATGATCCATTGACTTGTGTAGCGAGAGGCGGTGGTAAAGCCCTAGAGATGATTGATATGCATGGTGGAGACTTGTTCTCCTACGAATCTGTCTCTTATACACATCTCCGAGCCCACGAGACCGTACTAGATCTC
>CAJXPG010000189.1 GCA_913057925.1 uncultured Colwellia sp.
GGCAGCGTCAGATGTGTATAAGAGACAGGTTTTTTATCACGCCAGTAATTGCTACTTCTGATGTGTTACTGGCGACACAACAAATAGTTAAGGTTTCACCGACAACGTCTATTCGGCCAAAATACTTTAACGCCAAACGCTCAGTGATGATCAAGTCCATTGGTTTATTAAAAGATGAGGTTTTAGAACCATGAACAAATGGTAAATCGAACAGGGAGAAGAAACTGCCATCTACCATAGTGGCTTGTTCAGCAAAAGCATCTTCATCTTTGCGTACAGTAATACCAAATTGAATAAAGCGTACACCCGTTTCCACTTCATGTTTGGCGTAATCTCGAATAGCAGGCATCATGCTACCCGCTGAACGAACAGTTTCAAACTTATCGCGATTCGGCATTGAATACGACGTATGCATACGCACTAGTCGGTCGCTGTCTGTCAACCAGCTATCAAAACCCGTTTCTTGACGGACAAATAACATAATCAAGATACAGCTCATTAATCCAATAGCGAGACCAAAAATATTAATCACAGAAAAAATACCGTTTTTAATAATATTGCGCCATGCAGTGATCAGGTAATTACGAAACATTGGAATATCCTTGTTGTATGGTCAAATCAAGCTGCGCGAACATTTTCATTAACGACATGGCCATCAAACAAGTGAATGGTGCGGCGAGCATAGTCAGCATGCGCAGGGCTATGTGTCACCATCACAATCGTTGTTCCTTCAGCATTTAATTGTTGCAGCATCTCCATTACCTCTTGACCATGAGCACTGTCTAAATTACCCGTTGGCTCATCTGCTAATATCATAGGTTGATCGCCTACAACAGCTCGTGCAACGGCAACACGTTGCTGTTGACCACCAGATAATTGATTAGGTAAATGCTTCGCGCGATGAGCAATACCGACTTTATCCATTACTTTTTCAACCCGTTGCTTTCTTTCTGCTGCTGGAATTTTGTGATAAATCAGTGCCAGTTCAATATTTTCTTGTACAGTTAATTCATCAATTAAATTAAAATTTTGAAAGATAAAACCAATGTTCTTTTTACGAATCACTGACAGTTGTTTTTCACTGTAACTTGCCACATTTTCACCATCAAAAAGATAATCACCTGCGCTTGGTGAGTCCAACATGCCAATGGTATTTAGCAAGGTTGATTTGCCACAACCGGATGGTCCCATAATGGCAACAAACTCTCCTTGAGCTATTTCAATATTGACATTATTCAGCGCTGACGTTTCCACATCTTGCGTTTGATATACACGTGTTAGGTTATGTAGTTTTAGCATGTTATCTTCCTTTGCTCTTCAAGAGTCTTTTAGTGTTCGGTTCAATAATTGGGTTAAATTATTTCGATTGCAATTTGAATTTTTGCGATGCGATACAGGGAGTTATTTAAAATTTAATCGCTGCATATCTTGGTAACTGCTATACGGGCTAGTAACAACTTGCTCACCTAGCTCAAGCCCTTCAATAACTTCGATAAACTGATTATTGCGTCTGCCAAGGCGAACTTTACGTTTTACCGCTTCACTGCCATCTTGGCTGACAACAAAGAGCCACTTACCACCAGTATCTTGGTAAAAAGCACCATTGGGGATTAACATAGCCTCACTAGCATCACCTAGCGTGAGTTTGACTTGCATGGTTTGCCCACGGCGGATCCCTTTAGGTTGTTTATCCATAAATTTAAAATCTACTTCAAACTGCCCGTTTTGGACTTGCGGATAAACTTTGGCAATAACTAAGTCATAGTCTTGGTAAGCTGCTGTTTGCCCTATATCGATACGACCTAAATAAAATTCATCAATAAACGCTGTCAGTTTATAGTCATTTGGCGTATCTATTTGCCCGAGACGTTCACCACGAGCAATACTTTGCCCTACTTCAACATTAAAGCCTGACAAAGTACCAGCAACAGGCGCTTTAACATTCATGTTTTCAAGGTTTTGACGAGAAATAGCGAGGTTACTTTCTAGGCGTGTACTGGTGTCTTTTAAAAAGGCAAGTTGCTCACCTTGCATGCGTGCATCTGATTGTTGGCTTTCAACGGTTAAAGCTAAACGATCTTTATACCACTGCAGGTTATCTTGTGTATCTTCAAGTTGCGACTTAGTGATTGCCCCGGTGGCAATAAGCGATTCAGCACGGCTAACTTGGCGGCTTAACAATTTAATTTGATGTTTGATATCAACAATATTACGTTTATGCTGCAAGCGATTTTGCTCTAGGCTGAGTTCAATTGAACGCATATTGTTAAGTTGCTCTGCAACACGGGTTTCATTTCCTAAAACACTGAGTTGTAACGAAGCATTGGATAGCTCAACAATTAAATTACCTGCGATTAAGCTGGCACCATCTTCAACCAATATTTTCTCGACACGACCACCTTCTACGGCATCTAAATAAACAGTTTTTGCTGGTGTTACTCGGCCTCGAATAGGAATAAAGTCTTCAAAAATTCCTGCGCTAACCTTAGCTACCACAATGCGACTATTATCCACAGTTAATACTTTGCCAGTACTTTTACTGGCAACCAAATAACCCGCATAAACAATCATAAAAACAATTAACGAACTGAGTAACCCTTTTTTTAGCGGGCTTGTTTTACTAGTAACCTTTCTGTCCATACCTGAGCCGGATACAGCTTTGGTTACCGAGGTGAGTGGTGCGGTACTTTTTGTCATGATAAACCTGTAATCAAATGCTATTGGTCTAAACCAATAAATAAACTTAAGGAGTACACTTCAACAATCATTCCAACTTGCAACCTATTGTTTTTAAAGTGTTTAACTAAACAAGATAAAATTAAACTTCAAAAAAACTGTACGTTTATGAACAGTAGGTGTACGTTAATGAACACTTTATCGATTAAAACAGTCAAATGATAAAACTAAAATTTTTAGGAGTTTCAAGGTGAAAAAAGAAGGTAAGATCCTCATTGTCGATGACGATGAAGATATATTAACGGCTGGTAAGTTGTTGCTTAAACGTCATTTTTCACAGGTAAGTACGTGTAATGTCCCTGAGCACATTCCTCGCTTTATTAACGACCAACATTTTGATGCCATCATTTTAGATATGAACTTTGGTCCTGGTGAAAGCTCTGGTGCTCAAGGGTTTTATTGGCTGCAAAAAATATTAGAGATCAAACCACAAAGTGTCATTATTATGATCACCGCTCATGGCGGTGTTAATGTCGCTGTTGAGGCGATGAAATTTGGCGCTACCGATTACATTGCCAAACCTTGGCAAAATGAAAAAGTAATTGCCACCGTATCAACAGCGGTGTTATTGGGGAGAAGTCGCAGTGAGGCACAAACCTTACGTGAAACCAATAAAGTTTTAGTTCAAGCCAGTAACTCAGTAAATCAACAGAATATGTTGGGACAATCATCTCAAATGCAACATATTCAATCACTGATCGCTCGCTCAGCTCCTACCGATGCCAATGTTATGATATTAGGTGAAAATGGTACCGGAAAAGAGCTAGTTGCCCGTGAAGTTCATCAGCAAAGTACTCGTGCTCAGCAAATATTTATGTCCGTTGACTTAGGTGCCATCAGCGAAAGCCTTTTTGAAAGTGAACTGTTTGGCCATAAAAAAGGCGCATTTACCGGCGCACAACATGACAGAGTTGGTCGATTACAAGCTGCTGATGGCGGTACGCTATTTTTAGATGAAATAGGTAATTTACCACTGCATTTACAAGCAAAATTATTGACCGTTTTAGAGCAGAGAAAAGTAACGCCACTTGGTGAAAATAAAGCAATACCCTTTAATGTGAGAGTGGTATCAGCAACAAATTTAGCTAAAGAAATACTGCAAGATGAAAAACACTTTCGACAAGATTTACTCTTTAGACTCAATACGGTTGAGATCAACTTACCGCCACTGCGTGAGCGAAGTGAAGACATTAGCCTACTTGCTCGCCACTTTGTCGATTTCTATGCGAAAAAATACCAACACGCCGGCAGTGTTAACAAACAATTGAGTAAAGACGCATTGGCAGCAATATCTGCGTACACTTGGCCCGGTAATATCAGGGAGTTACGCCATGCTATTGAACGGGCGATGATATTATGTCAATCAGACATGCTTGAACCGACTGACTTTCAACTTGATGTTGCCAATCGCGCTCAAGCGAGCAAACCAGCGCCAGAGGCTTCTTCTCGTGTTGAGTCCATAACTCAAAGCACGAATACTCCAGATGATATAGCTATGCCTGCAGAGCTTAATTTAGAGCAAATTGAGAAAAATGCTATTGCTTTAGCGCTAAAAAAGCATCGTTTTAATATTAGTCATACTGCTAAAGAGCTGGGGTTAACCCGTGCAGCACTTTATCGAAGGATGGAAAAACATGGACTTTAAACGGTTTTCATTATTAATTGCTACACGCACAATTTTAGCGATGTTAACGCTGATTTTTCTTACCCAAGCAGTAATGCGCGAGGGCTATCACGCAACTACCTTGTTGCTAGCGGCCATTGTAGCGCTGCAATTCATTGAATTAATTCGCTTTATTTCAAAAACGAATGCGGAATTAGTACGCTTTTTTGAAGCCGTTCGCCATGCCGATTTTTCACAGCGTTTTGAACTAAAATCTCTAGGCAATGGCTTTGATGAATTGGGCGCGACATTTACTGAAATTTTAAAGCGTATTCAGCAGGTTCGTTCAACTCAAGAAAGCGAGTTACGTCAAATCAAAGCGATTTTAGAGCACGTCCCTGTACCACTACTTAGTATTAATCAAGACGGAAAAGTCACGTTATTGAACAACAGTGTTAGGCGTTTATTTGGTACAAATACAGTCACCCATATTAACGACCTCGCACTATTTAATGAAGATTTCCCTAAAAAATTGCAAGGTATTCTGGCTGGTGAAAGAACATTGATGAATATCAGCATTGATGAGATGGAGCACAAATTGATTGTCTCAGCTACTGAAATTACCACCGCAGTTCAACACGAAACCTTACTTAGTATGCAGGATATTCAAAGTGAGCTTGCTCGGGCACAACTTCAAGCTTGGCAAGAACTAGTCAGCGTATTAACGCATGAAATTATGAATAGCATTACTCCTGTTGCATCTCTTGCTAAAACCGCAGTCGATTTAGTACAAGACGTACAAGAAAAAACACAAAACCTGCCTGAGATTAGCAACGAAGTAACTGAAGAATTAGATGATGTTTTAGGGGCGGTGAAAACAGTGGCAAGACGCAGTGACGGTTTAATGCAGTTTGTTACCAGTTATCGACGATTAACTCGTCTTCCTCAGCCCAACAAACAAATTTTGTTGATTGAGACATTATTTAATCACGTGACCAGACTAGCGAAAGAAAATTGGCAACATAATAAAATTGCATTAACTTCAAGTATTACGCCACACGCTCTAAGTATTCATGTAGATGGCGACATGATTGAGCAAATACTACTTAACTTGTTACTTAATGCCGAACAAGCCGTTGTCAGCAGCCAAGTAGAAAAACCAGAAATCAGTTTACATGCCTTTTTAAATATACGTGGTCATGTTGTCATTGAAGTAGCTGATAATGGAAAAGGCATTGAGGAAGAGAACCTGTCGCAAATTTTTGTGCCCTTTTTTACCACCAAAAAAGAAGGCTCAGGTGTTGGTTTAGCGCTAACGCGGCAAGTAATGCTAGCACATAACGGCAAAGTATCTGTACGCAATAACAAACATGTGGGTGCTACTTTTAGTTTAACCTTTTAATTTCAATACTTTGAAGTAGTGCATTGTTATCAACGATAAGACTGAAAGTATCTAGCAGCCTTGCTACTTACCTATCTCTCTTACCGTTACTTACTCGTTGGCCTTAACCATTGCTCAAGCAAGCCATCACTGTTGCTGGTTACTATTTTATCATCCCCATCATAAGCAACACTCAATATTGACGCTCTTCCTTTGGTTACTTCCGATTGCCACTCTGCAATTAAAGCGCCATCGGCAACTCGCCAAAGCTTTATAACTTGCTTAGGTGAGCCACTAAGTAATAGAGAGTTATCTGCTGAAAACCTAGAATCATTAAATTCAAAAAATCGTAAGCTGGTATCTAATTCAGATAAAGTGTTTCCGGTAACTAAATCCCAAAAAGTACGATCTTTGATAGCATCTAAGGTAAAGCCAACTTTGCCATCATGACTTATGCTGACATGGTTAACACGTGAACCATGTTTAAAGTCATGAACAGTATCACCCGTGTCTGTGTGCCAAAGCATGGCTTTTTTATCACTTGAGCCGGTGAACGCCATCAGGCCATCATCTGATAAACTAACAGCATTAATATCTAATCGATGTTTGTCAAACGTGCTTATTTTATTGCGCTGTACATCAATGACACTGGCTTGACCGTTACGAAATCCTAACAATATCTTGCTGCCGTTAGCAGAGATATCAATATCATTGATGATATTGCCGTTAACTTGCCACTCTCCTAAGGGGCGATGATTTGCCAATGAATATAAACGGACCGACATTTGATTAGACACCAGATAAAATTGATTATTCTCACTGATATCTAGCAGCTCCATAAACTGCGCTTCATTACCTTTTAAACAGTGCAATGGTTTACTGTTTTGACTATTTTCCCATAAACAAACACGCTGCCCGTCAGCAACTAAATTGAACCTACCATCTTTAGAAAGCACTGCTGCTTTAATAATGTCATCATTTTGGCTTAATGCGTTAACTGACTTAGCAGTATGAACATTCTCTTGGTTACAACCCCAAAGTGCCATTAAAGTTAATAAGCTAACAAGCGGGTAAATTTTGTTCATGAAGAGCATCCTTTAATAGTTGCGTCGATGAAGAGATTAATAAAAGATATAGAAAATTAAGTATCGGCAATATAAGCACAACAAAAGACGGTTACAAGTAATTGATAACGATTTAACCAATGTTAATTCGGTATCAACTTACTTGCCAAGTAAGTCAGCCAAGGTATTTTCAATACTAACGTGGTTAAAATCAAAATCATGCGCGAGTAATTTTTGCGGGTAAATATTCTGACTGACCAGCAATAAC
>CAJXPG010000190.1 GCA_913057925.1 uncultured Colwellia sp.
AAAGGTACACGTACTATGGACTTCTTCCCGACTTACTGTGGTTCTGCATTTAAAAACAAAGGTGTTCAAAACATTCTTGATGCTGTTGTTGATTACTTACCTTCTCCTACAGAAGTTGATCCTCAACCACTTACTGATGAAGAAGGTGAACCTACTGGTGCAGTTGCAACTGTATCTGCAGATGAAACATTCAAAGCTTTAGCCTTTAAAATCACAGATGACCGTTTTGGTGCATTAACTTTCGTACGTATCTACTCAGGTACGCTGAAGAAAGGTGATACTATTCTTAATGCGGCAACAGGAAAAACTGAACGTATTGGCCGTATGTGTGAAATGCAAGCTGATGACCGTAACGAACTTACTTCAGCGCAAGCTGGTGATATCATCGCGATTGTTGGTATGAAGAGTGGCGTTCAAACAGGTCACACGTTATGTGATCCTAAAGATCCAATTGTTTTAGAAGCGATGGTTTTCCCTAAACCAGTAATTTCTATCTCAGTTAAGCCTAAAGATAAAGGTTCTACAGAGAAAATGGGTCTTGCTATCGGTAAAATGGTTGCAGAAGATCCGACATTCCAAGTTGAAACTGATGAAGATTCAGGTGAAACAATTTTATCTGGTATGGGTGAGCTTCACTTAGATATCAAAGTAGATATCTTAAAACGTACTTACGGTGTTGAACTAGAAGTAGGTAAGCCACAAGTTGCATACCGTGAAACTATCACGACTGCTATCGAAGATTCTTACACGCATAAGAAACAATCTGGTGGTTCTGGTCAGTTCGGTAAAATTGATTACCGTATCAAGCCTGGCGAACCTGGTTCTGGTTTCGTATTTAGCTCAGTTGTTGTTGGTGGTAACGTTCCAAAAGAATTCTTCCCAGCAATCGAGAAAGGCTTTAAAGGCATGATGGATACTGGTGTTCTTGCTGGTTTCCCTGTACTTGACGTTGAAATTGAATTATACGATGGTGGCTTCCATGCTGTCGATTCATCTGCTGTTGCATTTGAACTTGCTGCTCGTGGTGCTTTCCGTCAATCAATTCCTAAAGCTGGTGCTCAGTTAATCGAACCTATCATGAAAGTTGATGTGTTTACTCCTGATGATCACGTTGGTGATGTTATCGGTGATTTAAACCGTCGTCGTGGTATGATCGGTGGTCAAGAAGCGGGTGTTTCTGGTGTTCGTATTAAAGCTGACGTACCTCTTTCAGAAATGTTCGGTTACATCGGATCTCTACGTACAATGACATCAGGTCGTGGTCAATTCTCTATGGAATTCTCTCACTACATGCCTTGTCCTAACAACGTAGCTGAAGAAGTTATCGCAGAAGTTAAAGCAGAAAAAGCTGCTAAAGACGCTGCTAGAAAATAATTGACGTTTAGTTAATTATTTATGAAGCCTCGCTCATGCGGGGCTTTTTATTGCCTGTGATTTATTCAAGGATGATAATTCCAATGGAATTATCTCAGCTCACACTTATACCTACGACAAAGGCGCCTTGTCCTAACAAGCAGACGTAAGTTAAGTGAAGAAGTCATTACTGAAGTTAAAGCAGAAAAAGCTGCTAAAGACGCTGCTAGAAAATAATTAACCTTCTCTTTAAAGAGAGTAGTTATTTATAAAGCCTCGCTCATGCGGGGCTTTTTATTGCCTGTGATTTACCTTAACGTCGCAGTGTCATTGCCGAGTTGTCTTGTCGGCAATCTATTCACTTTTGGGTTTTACCTTGAAGCAGTAGCGTAAACAGTTTCTAAACATTTTAGAGTGAGCCTTTACTAGTGAAATGATTAAATATCTATTTGGCAAAGATCATAAAAGCTTGTATTTGGCCCGTATAGTAATGTTAATCAGGTATGCATGTTACTTATGTATTTCAATTAAGTTGTTGCCCATGAGGCCAAAATTTACGCCATCTTTGTAAAGTTACCTTAGGCAGATAACTTTGTTTATTACGCTTGATTAACTTGTGCAGCAGCCAGTTTTTAGGGGTTAAATGAATCACAATATTAAGGTAATTTGGAATAATAAAATAAGTAATATGGTGCTCAGGTTGTAACTGCTGCAATATTGTTAGCGCTAAGTTGATATCATTATCGCTGATATCAGGTAGGTTAATTGATAAACAGCCTTGAGAGTCTAACTTACTGGTTAAGGTTTCAAGCTGTTTAACTATGACATCAAAACCAAACTCTTTTGATTGGTAGACATCACAAATAATCCAATCGATTTCTTGGGCACTTTGTTGTGCTAGCCAAGACACACCGTCAGCACAGATAATATTAAGTGGCACTAATTCGGGATTGAAATGTTGTTCAAATCCTTCGATAACTTGTGGTGAAGATTCAATGGTAGAAAGCGCTATTTCTGCAGATAAATGCTGTAAATAACGTGTAAGGTTCCCACCTCCAAGGCCGAGTTCAATTACCCGTTTCGGTTTAAAAAAAAGTAACGGTAGCATCAAGGCTACTTGGTGGGGTAGGGTTAACTGCCAAGGTTTTCGCCTGTGCATAACACTTTGCACTATGTCACTAAATGCCATCCATCGATAATAATCGTTTTCGCTTACCGATATTGCATCTTGTTGTTGGCTTAAATACACTAACCGACCTTGGGTTAAATGTTTTGCTAATCGCATAAGCCTATTCCCAAATTTAATTATTATAACGTATTAACTGAGAGTAAGAATAGCTAATGAATGTCTGTAGAGCACCAATAACAGAACAAGAATTTGAGCAGTATTACCACCTTCGGTGGCAAGTGCTACGCCAGCCTTGGCAGCAACCAGTTGGTAGTGAGCGTGATACTATCGAGCAAACGTGTATTCACCGAATGATAATTGATGAAAATAATACCGTATTGGCTGTTGGTCGTTTAGAGAAAGTAAATCAATTTACTGGGAAAATTCGATATATGGCTGTTAGCCCTGAGGCCAAAGGGCAGGGGCTTGGCTTACAAATGATTGATGAACTCGAAGAGCAAGCTCAGTTACTTGGTATTAACAATATAACCCTCGATGCCAGAGAAAGTGCATTAGGCTTTTATCAAAAGCTAGGCTATTCATTGCACGAATTCTCACACGTATTATTTGATGAGATTAATCATTTCACCATGAGTAAAGACATTACTCAGCACAGAAACCATCAACATCAAATATCATCCGAATTACAAACAATTTGGCACGACACTATTCCGCTTAGTAAAGCGATGAATATTCAGATAGCATACTATGATGCAGAGCAACTGCTTTGTCATTGTGATAGTGCCTTTAATAAGAACTTACATAACACTATGTTTGCTGGCAGTATCTACACACTAGCGACATTAACTGGTTGGGGTTGGGTTTACCTTGAATTACAGCGCCTAGCACTTGCAGGGGATATTGTTTTAGCAAAAGCAGATATAAAGTATCATTCACCAATCAAGGGGGTAGCTTACGCGAAAGTGTTGGCTAGCAAAGTTACTGGTGATTTTGATGTGCTTAATGAGGGAAAAAATGCCCGAGTTAACTTAACTGCGCACCTTTATAGTGGTGATAATATTGCAGCAACTTTCACCGGTAGTTATGCTGTTTTACCGATAAAACCAAAAACGAAGAGTAAGAAATAATGAATAAGCATTCTCAGTTCCTAATGATGGCGTTCCTGCTAGTTACCTCGTCATTAGTTAGTGTTGCCAGTCTCGCTGGTGACGATAAAAAAAGTATTAATCAGGCGCTAGATAACTTTCATCAAGCTGCAGCAAATGCAGAGGCTAAGCCTTATTTCGACTTACTCAGTGAAGATGCTATTTTCTTAGGCACAGATGCTAGTGAGCGTTGGACAAAGGCAGAGTTTAAAGCGTTTGTCGTGCCGTACTTTTCTAAAGGAAGGGGTTGGTTATATACACCAACTGAACGAAATATAACGCTTATTGATAGTACACAGGTTGATAGTACACAGATAAAAAGCAAGCAAGTCGCTTTTTTTGATGAACTGTTATTCAGCAAAAGTTATGGCGTTTGCCGCGGCTCAGGGGTACTCATTAATACGTCAGCGGGCTGGAAAATATCTCAGTATAATTTATCTATTCCTATGCCTAACGGTATTGCTAAAGCATTAGTTAAACAAATTAAAGACTTCGAGCCGAGTAAATAACAATGACAACTAATGTAATTTCATCTGTAGGTATTATTGGTTGTGGCTGGCTAGGTAAAGCGTTAGCACATCAACTCCAACAGCAAAACATTAATGTACTTACTACGAGAAGCAACACCGACAATGTTAAGGCGTTGCGATCTGAAGGAATTAATGCAGAAGTACTTTGCTTGCCCGATGAGCAGAAGCAATTAAATAATCATCCAGTATTTAACATGCAATGTTTAGTCATCGCTATCACTCCTCAATTTAAAAGGGGACGAAAAGATTATGGTGATAAAGTTGAACAAATACTGTTAGCGGCTAAATCAAGTGAGAAGGTAGAGAAAGTCATCTTGCTGAGTAGCTCTGCAGTTTATAATGGTTTAACAGGACAGGTGAACGAACTTGCTGAATTAGCCTTGTCTGCTGATAAAGTAACGGTTTTAAATCAAGCAGAGCAAGCTACATTGAACTTTGGCTTGGGTGATAGCACGCGTGATAATGCGAGTAAAAGTAAGCGGGGTTGTGTTGTTAGGTTAGCAGGGTTAGTTGGTCCAAATCGCCACCCCGGTACGTTTTTACGTCATGGTCGAATGCTAAAAAGTCCTCAGGCAAAGGTTAATTTAATTCACCAAAAAGATGCGGTAGGCATTATTTTATCGCTGATTAATTCACCAACAGCTTATGGAATATTTAATGGTGTAAGCGCAACCCATGTTAGTAAAAAAGAGTATTACCAAACAGCCGCATCTGCATTAAACATTCAGCCACCAAGCTTTGAAGCTGAAACATCGAGTGATCCACAAGCCGTGCGCATTGTCTGTGGCGATAAAGTAACTAATGAGCTGAGCTACCAATTTGCTTATCCCGACTTATTAGCGTGGTTGTCTGAAGAAAACTAAAGCGCGTATCAGCTTTTCTGCTTGTACATTCTTCTGGTGGCTTTGTTATAATGCGCGCTTTCTTATTTATATCTATTTCTGAGTACTAGCTGTGATCTTCTCCCTAACTAAACCTATTAGACAATAATGCGTGTTGTTTTAGCTCCGATGGAAGGAGTATTAGATCACCGAATGCGTGACTTACTTACCCAAGTTGGTAGTTATGATCTCTGTGTTACAGAGTTTATTCGCGTGGTTGACCAAGTGCTTCCCGACCGTGTTTTTCATCGTTATTGTCCTGAATTAATTGACGCTGATGTATATGGTAGTAGCACTAAAGCGGGTACACCGGTTCGTGTACAGCTCTTAGGTCAAGACCCAGACTATATGGCAGAAAATGCTGCTAAAGTGGTTGAACTTGGCTCACAAGGTATCGACTTAAACTTTGGTTGTCCTTCTAAAACGGTTAATAAAAATCGTGGTGGCTCTATTTTATTAAAAGATCCCGAAAACCTGTATCAAATAATAAAAGCCGTTAAAGCAGCGGTACCAGCAGATACCGTGGTTAGTGCTAAAATTCGTTTGGGCTATGAAGATAAACTCCTCGCCATAGAGAATGCGCAAGCGGTTGAAGCAGCGGGTGCTAACGAACTTACCGTTCATGCTCGAACTAAAGTTGAAGGTTATAAGCCACCGGCACATTGGCACTGGATTGCGAAAATTAAGCATGCCATTAATATTCCAGTTATCGCGAATGGCGAGATATGGAATTTAGAGGATGCTATTAAATGTCGAGAAGTTTCCGGCTGTAGAGATCTCATGGTTGGCCGTGGTGCACTGACTATTCCAAATCTGGGACAAGTCATTAAGCAAGAAAGCCACATTATGCCGTGGTCAGAGGTACTAGCAATATTATCTGCTTATACAGAATTTGAAACTCATGGCGATAAAAGCAAGTACTACTGTAACCGCATCAAACAGTGGCTTAAATATTTGAAAGGCCACTACCAAGAGGCCGATGAGTTATTTGGTGAAATTCGACGGTTTAAAAGCGCCGAAGAGATTAAAGCTGCATTTTAAACCGCATGACAACGTTTAATCTCTTCTATCAGTGCGTTTGCCAACGGCGAAACAATATTATTCTTTGAAGAAATTAACATCACTGGAATTTGATAAGAGTACTTTTGCGGTAGAATCGATTTAAATAATCCTTTTTCAACCCAGTAGCTAGCATAGTGCTCTGGCAAGTAACCAATAAACTCCCCTGATAATATTAAATGAGCTATACCTTCATCATGATAGGCGGTAGCACTGTTTTGATAATTCAAACCATCGTCTCTGACTTCTTTGTCGCGCATATAGTTACTGGTGATCACTTCTGCTGATTCTAGCAACTTATTAACTTCAGTTGATTTGCAGTCAAGCTCGGCATTAAATAATGGATGCCCTTTGGCGCAATATAAGTAGTTAGTTTCATTGTGCAGAGGATAATAATCTAAACCGCGTAAATGATGTCGACTCACTCCAAGACCTACTAATGAACGACCGCTGGCCACTGACGTTTCAACTTCACGCGCTTCACATACATTAATATCAAATTGAATATTATCGCTTTTGGCTTTTAACGCTGAAATAACCCGAGCAACGCCACAGCGAGGATCGCTAACAAAAGTGTCTATGGTGGCAATAGTTACACGACCTGAAAGTTCATTTTTAGAGCTGGCGACCGTACTAGCAAATGCTTCACATTGCTGTAGTAACTCTAGCGATGCTTGATAAGTTACACGGCCAGACTCTGTTATTTCAAAGCCACTTCTACCGCGCTTACATAATTTAATGCCTAGGCGGACTTCTAAGTCAGATAAATGGGAACTTATGGTAGAACGGCCTATATTTAATCGAGACTCTGCTGCGGATAAGCCACCACATTCAACAATGGCAACAAATATTCTCAGTAGGCGTAAATCAACGTCATGAACTTGCATAGTATTAAACTTATAAGTTTGATAAAACCGGAATGAATTACGATTATTATGCATT
>CAJXPG010000191.1 GCA_913057925.1 uncultured Colwellia sp.
CAATAAAACCCCTGACAGATTCCCAAAGCTCTATCAGGAATAACATTATTTAGACCCCTTCTCTGCGATAGCAGCAATTAAACCAGCACTTTGCTCGTCTAATTTTTGTAGAACAGACTTGCTCTTACCAGCAACAATTGAGTGGATTAAGATAAGTGGTAATGCACAAATCAAACCTAATGCTGTAGTTACAAGCGCTAATGAGATGTTACCAGCCATAATTTTCGGGTCACCTGTACCAAACAATGTAATTGTTTGGAAAGTCATGATCATACCGATAACAGTACCTAATAGACCCATTAGAGGCGCAATAGCTGCGAACATTTTGATAAGGTTAACACCACGGTCAACTTTAGGGGTTTCACGTAGAATAGCTTCATCAAGTTTTAATTCTAACGTTTCAGCATCAGCTGATTGGTTGTCGTAGAAAACTTTAAGTAAACGACCAAGAGGGTTGTTTTCATTTGGCTTATCAAGGTTCTTCTCTTGAGCACGGATTTTCGAGCTCATGCCACCTAGAACGATTAGACGTTCAAGAGCAATTAAACAACCGATGATTAGTAATACAGTGATTGCATAACCAACTTCTTTACCTTCGTGGAAGAATTCTTCAAGCGTTTTCTTACGCGTTTCTAAAGAAAGGATACCACCACGTGAAGGATCCACGTATACAGCACTGTAGCCAGAACCGTTACCGAAGAAGCTAGTTGCTGTTCCAGTGATGAAACCTGCAGGTTGCTTAGGTAAAGGTTGAACTTGACCAACTTCATCGTTGTAAGTTAAGTAACCGTTAGCTGATACCAAGTTAAATGTACCGATACGAGTAATCGTTTCAGTTGATTTAGTACCATCAAGGTTAGTTACATCAACACTGAATTGAGAAACTTTACCAGACTCAGTCATTTCAGTTTGAAGAGCAAACCATAATTCTTCAAGGTCTTGTAAACCAGGAATTGTTTTAGCGTTAGCAACACGGTTAAGTGCTTCACCACGGTTAGCAAATTCTGCACTTACGATTGAAGTACTGATTTGACCAAACGCGTTTGCAGCAGCAGCACGTGAAACACCGAACATTTCACCTAAAGTACCAGTGGCGTTATCTAGTTCAACTTCTTTTTGCGCTAAGGTAATTTCATTAGCAGCATATTCTTTAGTTAAACGTTTGTTACGTGCCTGTTGGTCTGCTAGTTCTTTTTTAGCTTTATTTAATAAAGCTTGCTTATCAGAACGCTCAGATAAAAATTCAGCTTCACGTTTTTTGTCAAGTTTAGCTTCAGATACACGATCAGCTTTAACTTGCTTTAATAAATCATCTAAAGTATTTGCTTGAGTAGTAGCAACAAAACTTGTCGCTGCAATTGCTGCTAGCGATACAAAATTAATAAGTTTTTTCATTATTTTGCTCCTGCTGCAAATACTGGTAATTTAGTTAAGTCCATTGGAAGTTGTTTACGAGCCATACGAATAGCATCTGTAACAGGCTTTAAGTATTCATCGCCTAATTCTTCCCATGCGCGAGTTTCGTTGTTCCATAACCATGAATGCTTAGCATCAAGAGATTGTGCAACAAATGCGATACGGCCCATGTGTACGAAGTCAGCAGTTAGTGTGCGACCACCTAGGTCAATTTCGCCTTGGTAAGCATCGAAGATAGTACCGTAACCCGCTTCAATTTCGTAAGCTTCAAGTACTAAACGGAATTGCTCAGAAACAGTAACGTTTGAGTCATCCATTACGTCACGTAAATTAGCAACACGCTCTTTACGACGTTCAATGTTCATAGGAACATCAAGCTCAATGAATTTTTCAAGAGAATCAATCATCTTGTACATTAATGGTACAACACCTTGCTTGATTTCATCGATACCATCGATTTGCTTTTGCAAAGATACAACATTTGCTTTTTGATCATCAACCATACGTTGTACGTGGTCGTTATAACCGCGCAATACGTCAGCTTCATCTATAGTGTTACGGTATTCTGCAAGAAGATCTTGAGTTTGCTCGTAAATACTGTTGATTTTTGCTTGTGACTTTGCAGATTGCTTGAAGATTTTCGCTTCAGCTTTTTGAAGGTCTGTTAATGCATCAGCAGCAGCGATATTGCTACCAGCTAGTGCTAGTGCGCCAACCATCGCTGTTGCGATGAGGCTTTTCTTACTTACTTTGGACATAGTTCCCAACCATTGCTATTTTAATTTTGATAACTCACCCTAACAAAGAATTTGTTAAAGTATTGGTTACCGCAAATATAAAAGTCTGTCGTTTTTTTAAATGTAACTTTTTATGAATACAACTGAGCAATAATCCCAAATGACAGCAAGGCTGTCAAGGTGAGACTTAAAAGACGATGTATTAAATTTTAACGTTATACATTTCAATAACGCAAAAATGTATCGTTTTGCTAACAAAATTACTCAAATCATACTAATGAGTCTGAGGGACAAAAATTTTGCAGAAGTATGTTTTACTAACATCTTCGTAGTAAGTCAAACTTATTTGAATATAATTACGCCAAAAGTCATTAAACAGGCTATTTATAAAGCTATTACTCTAGAAAATGTTACCAATTAACCATGTTTTAAAATGTTACGTACGACTTTGTAACTTGCGGGATATGACGATTAATTACAAATAAGAGACGTGATTAATTGCACGTAACCTATATTTTCTGAATTAGAAACGAATAAAGCACGCCGAAAGCGTGCTTTATTTACTTTTATGAAGAACTATTAGCTAGCTTTACATTCGACATTACTGGTTTTCCATACTGAAGGAGTCCAGTACTCGCCAGTTTTATACTTTGAACGATTTTTACGAATATATTTAGCACCTAATGAATACTTTTTATTTGCTTGTACATCAAACTCGATTAGATGGAAGTTTTTTGCTTCGCCACGACGACGAGTTAGCGCTTCTTCATTAATATGTTCTTGCACACGAATTACATGTTTACCTTCAGTTAAATAAAAACTTCTGGATTGAGTACTTACATTCTGACCATCAATAGCGGCAATACTTGCATAGTGCATGTTACGTGTAGAAGGTGGCTTGTTGTATAGGACAATTTCTCCACAACCTTGGCTTGCTTGTGCTTTTTTAGCTTTATCATCACCAGAGATGTTTCCTTCTGCTGTTGCGGTAAAAGCTAGAGTCATTGCTAAAATTGCTGAAATAGATAGTTTAGTTTTCATGTGTTATTCCCTTATGTAGTTTATCCCTAAATTCTAACGACAGTTTTGCTTATAAAAAAGCCAACAACTGTAAGAAAATATTATACCTTGAAACATTTATATATAAACTTAGTAATTTTATATTATTAAGTGTGCTTTTTTGCTGAAATTTGACAGGCTATTTTTCCGTCTTCATTTACTACATCTTTAATATTCAAAAGTGACAAACCATTTTCTTTCAGAAGCTCGGAAACACTAGTAAGCTGGTTCATTGATAAGGCTGCATTAATCATTGCTGACAGTCTAGAATTGTGTGCTTGCATCGAATTCTTGAATGCTCTTAACGTTGTTTCTTTATCTTGGCACTGTTTACTCAGTAAATATTTCAAAAAAGCTAAAAATTCACTTTCATGAAGCGCTTTCGTAAATGAATTATCAATAATAGCTATATTATCATTGAGTTTATGTCTGAAATTTTCCGCTAATTGACAGGCTTCTTGATAACTATCTTGCTCTGAGGCTGATGCTTGAAGTTTATTTTTTTCTCGAATCACAAGCGCTTTGATTAAAGCTTTTAAGTTATCAAGTACATTACCTTCACTAAGCATCAAGTTAAGCATTGCCAACTCATTAGCATTACTATTTATAATTGTTGAATCGTAACAATGACAAACAAGCTCTAACTTGCCCCCTATTGAAAGAACTCTACTTGCTTCAGCTAAGGATTTATTTAAATCACTATATTCAATACCGAAGTTAGAGATCACGTAATCAAAACTATTTGCTTCAAAAGGTAATTGCTCAATATTAACCCCAAAAACTAGCTGGATATTATTTAATTGAGCAAAGCCATCTGCTGTTTCAATATCTGCGTAATCTACACCTGTAAAATCTATTTTAACTTCATCGTTTAAACATTCTTTTGCTATCCTTAATAAGGATGCATTACCAGTACAAAGGTCTAATACCTTACTATTCGATTTCAAAGTTTTGAAATACTGTAGCCAAGTTGCTTTAATTACACCTTCATAACAGTTAGTGAACGCACTACCAAATGAAGTTTTATGCCCCTGTGACCAATAGTCGTTCCAATGTTGGTTATTATTTTTAATTTCCACAACCTTACCTCACAGCCTGCACTGCACTATATGCTTTCAACAATTAAATTATTTTAACGCGAAACTATGACCAAAAAAAAGATAAAAAAAAGACCCTGAAAGGGTCTTTTTTATTATTCAATGCTAACTAATGATTAGAAAGAAATTGAGTAACGTAACGTGTATTCACGACCGTAGTTGTTGTAAAGGTTAGGATCTTCATACTTACCGTCAGAAGTTAATACTGGATCTTCGTCAGTTAAGTTGTTGATACCTGCCATTACACGACCGTATGAACCAATGTCGTATGTGTAGCTTAAGTTATGAATTAACCAAGAATCTAATGTACCTGTTTCTTGATCTTCATAAGTGCTATCTGTGTAGTTCATGTTCCAAGCGATGCTATGGTCACCAACAGTGTATTTAGTAGTAACTACAGACTTAAGCTGTGGTTGACCAGCCCAGCCAGCAGTGTTAGTAGCAGCACCGCCACCTTCAACTTCTACTAAGTAATCCATGATGAAGCTGTTAGTCCAGTTTACGCTGAAATCACCGAAACCAGTTTCAACAGCACCGTTAAACGCTACATCCACACCAGTAATTTGCATCTTGTCGCCGTTACCGTAACCAGTACCAACTTCTAATGCTTTACCTGGGTTACCTGGAGCACGGTTAACGTAGAATGTTTCAGTAGTAGCTAATGTACCAGCATCAATACCTGACATTACGTTAGTAATTGAACGACGTGCGATTACGTTATCAATGTTTAAGTCGAAGTAATCAACTTTAACACCAAAGTCATCTGTAATATCCCACGCAACACCTAAGTTGATGTATTGAGAAGTTTCAGGACCTAAGTCTTTGTTTGGACGAATGTATGTATCGTATTGTTTCTCAGTACAATCTACATCTGCAACACCTTGACCAGCACAGTAAGGGTAATCAGTACCTGAATCAGCACTGTAAGTAGTTGCTGCGTATAAACGGTCAAGTTGTGGCGCACGGAAAGACTCTGAGTAAGAAGCACGAACAACTAGGCTATCAAGTGCTTGCCAGCGAACGTTAAACTTAGGAGAAACGTTGCTACCGAAATCTGAGTAATCATCGTAACGAGCCGCGATATTCACTTCTACGCTATCAACAATTGGAAGTGCTGCTTCATAGAACATTGCAAATACTTGACGGTCACCACCAGCAGAGTTACCTGCAGAACCACCGATTTGACCAGCTTCAGATTGAGCGTCATATACTTCAGAGAAATCAGTATCGAAATATTCAATACCAACATAGTGAGCTACTTCACCACCTGGTAGTTCGAAAATATCAAAACCCATTCCAGCGTTGTACTGATGGAACTGCGCTTTACCTTGAGTCAAGGTAGTCGCTTTCATGTTAGTGATACCTTCGTCAGACGCTAAATCAATGTTATTTGCTTGGTTGTAAGCAAGACCTGCATAGCTTAAGTAGTATTCACCAACTGAATTGTTATCAGCTTGGTTATAATGGTAGTAAACTTCCCAAGTAGCGTTTAAGAAATCTAATTCACCACGTAGACCTGTTAGGAAATCTTGGTTGTAATCAGTAACGTTACCGTCACGAGTACCGATACCAGCCCAACGGTAGTAACCTGTAGTTGTTTTGTATGCGTAATCAGCATCGTACATACCAGTTTCTGGTAAGTAGATAGGGTTGCCATCAGCATCTTCCATTGGATTGCCATCAGCATCTAGCTTAGGAATCGTACTTTCGATTGCTTCACCATCAGCGTCGTAGCTGTAGTATTGGCTGTTACCATCGTTATCAGTAAACTGTGGAGACCAAGCATTAGCACCAGTTGGGTTAGCTGGATCTGCGAAACCTTCACCATCACCAGAAACACCGTATGGGTTTTCAGCATTTTTGTAGCTCATGTCTCTCCATGGAGCTGCTGGTGGAGCATAACGACCAAATGATTTGTTTTGTGTAAACATTACACGACCAAACCACTCAACGTTTTCAGATAAATCGTAATCTGCATCTACATAAACAGTGTTACGTTCAGTTGATGCTTTGTTATATGAAACATTACCGTACGCATACATACAGTAAGTAGAGCCAGCGCTCCAATCATCATCAGCAGCTGTTTTTCTGAAAGTATCAGAACCGTATTGTGCAGTTAAAGCGTCACATGAAGTTGCAGCTTGAGCACTTGAGAAGTCAGGAGCTGCAACGTTTGCACCGTAAATACTCCAACCATCAGTTTCAGTGTATGCTTGGATAACGCCGTCACCGTTAAGGTCACGTTGCCATGGAGCTGTAAATTCACGGTCTGCATCAGCAATACCGTCACGAGATTGGTGATCTACTGCGAAAGTAACGCCACCTTTATCATTTTGCCAACCACCAACGATTGAGAATTCTTTTGACGTTAAGCCACCATCGCGGTCACGACTACCACCACCGATGTTAAATTCTAAACCTTCGTAGTTCTTTTTCATGATGATGTTAACAACACCAGCCATTGCATCAGAACCGTAAGTTGAAGAAGCACCATCTGTTAAGATTTCGATACGCTCAACAGCAGCCATAGGGATAGCGTTTAAGTTAGCTGAACCACCACCTAATGTAGGAGAACCTGGGAAACGCTTGCCATCAATTAATACTAAAGTACGGTTAGAACCAGCACCCTGTCTCTTATACACATCTGACGCTGCCGACGATCT
>CAJXPG010000192.1 GCA_913057925.1 uncultured Colwellia sp.
ATTTAATACAGCTAAGAGTCCAATTATGGTCGCTTGTGCTCCTTTACGGTATTACTTCTTATGTGCTGATGCAAAAAAAACAACGAGAATATTCAGCGATAACATTATGAGTTATATGAAAATGGTGTTGTGAAAATGACGCTATAGATGCTGTTTTGAATAATTATTCTTTGTTGCAATAACCGGAATTTAGTTAAGCCTAACTATAAGCAAAAGTTAATGGATGAAAAGCTTGCAGCCAAAATGGTCTGTAGTCGGTAATGAAATAGAGGCAGTGTTTAAAACCACTTTTGGTAAAGTGTTTTAGCAGTTATAGAAAAATCTATTAAAGTGTCCTATGCGATTAAACCAGATCACCAAAATGGATCGCATTGTAGGCTTACTGTTCTTTTACAGAGCGAGTGATAAAATTTTCAGCAGCAATTTATAAAATTTTTTTGATAGTGCAGCTTTAGTTTTTTATAATTTTTTAACCTATTGTTTACAATATTTTTTGTTACGTGTTTTTCTGTATATCCCTGATAGAAACAAGCTCAAAAAAAATAAACTCAGCGTTTAAGGTCGTTTATTGAATACGTATTCATCTTTTAATGTATTTATTTTTGTATGAATTAAGAGCAATGTTATTAGGCTGAGAAATCAGCTAAATAATAAAACCTACATTAGGAATAAAAATAAAAATGAAAACTAACGTAATAAAATCATTACTAGCAACGAGCTTAGCGCTTGGTCTTACATGCCAAGCTCAAGCTTTGCCAGCATCACAACCAACTACTTTTGTTCACCTCTTTGAATGGAGTTGGCCAGACATAGCACAAGAGTGTGAAGATTACTTAGGTCCTAAAGGATACGCTGCTATTCAAGTTTCACCTCCGAGTGAGCACATTCAAGGTAGTCAGTGGTGGACTCGTTATCAACCTGTTAGCTATAAATTAGAAAGTCGAGGCGGCAACCGTACTCAGTTTATTGACATGGTTAACCGATGTAAGGCTGTTGGTGTAGAGATTTATGTTGATGCACTGCTTAACCATATGGCCTCTGGGGATGGCGTAGGTGTTGCAGGTAGTCAATATGGTTTTAGAAGCTTTCCTAGTTACTCACCAATAGATTTTCATGATAGCTGTTCAATTAATGATTATGGCAATCGGTGGGAAGTACAAAATTGTGAACTAGTTGGCCTAGCTGATTTAGATACAGGTGCGCCATATGTACAAGAAACCTTAGCTGGTTATTTAAATGATCTTATGGATATTGGTGTCACTGGTTTTCGTTTCGATGCCTCAAAGCATATGGCTGTAGGTGATATTCAAGGTATTTTATCCAAAGTTAATGGTAGTCCGTTAGTGTTCCAAGAGGTGATTGATCAAGGTGATGAGCCGATCACCTCTGATGAATACCAAGGTGCTGGATTAGTTACTGAGTTTAAATACAGTACGCAATTAGGTAACGTTTTTAAAGCTGGCACATTATCGTCGTTAAGTAGCTTTGGTGAAGCATGGGGATTTTTGCCAAGCAGCTCTGCCGTGGTATTTGTTGATAATCATGATAACCAACGCGGACATGGCGGTGGTGGCAACGTGATTACTTTTGAAGATGGTCGTTTATATGATTTAGCGAATGTATTCATGCTTGCTTACCCTTATGGTTACCCTAAAGTGATGTCAAGTTATGACTTCCATGGTGACACAGAAGCGGGTGCACCCAATGTATCAGTACACAATAACGGTAATTTAGAATGTTTTGCCGATAAGTGGAAATGTGAGCATCGCTGGGGCTACATTGCTGGTGGTGTCGACTTTAGAAATAACACTGCCGATAATTGGAGCACTACAAATTGGTGGGATAATGGTAATAATCAAATTGCATTTGGTCGAGGAAGCTCGGGTTTTGTTGCTATTAACAAAGAGGGTTATAATTTAACCGCTACGCTTAACACCGATATGGAAGCAGGTAAATACTGTAACGTATTAAAAGGTGAATTATCAGCTGATTCTTCATCATGTTCTGGTGAAACTATTACCGTTGATAATAACGGCAACATAAGTGCTAACCTCGCTTCAATGGATGCTTTTGCTATTCATCAGGGAGCTAAAATTCAAGGCAATATTATTGATCCACCGCCGCCGCCACCTTCAGGTCGTACAGTAATCTTTATCAAGGCACAAACGCAAAGTGGTCAAGATATGTTCATTCGCGGCGGTATCGACCATGACTATGCTAATAATGAGCTGGGCAGAAATTGTGACAGCAGTAACTTTGAATGTGCGATACCCATCATTCATAACAACTTAGTTAATGCAACAACAGCCCCTTGGAAGCTTAACGAAAACTACCTAGATTGGTATGGCAGTGAAGTAGGCCAAAGTAATGAAGCTGAGGGGACGGCACTTGATTGGACTACGAACGTATGGCCGACTAGCTGGGGTACTAAACGCACCACAGCTGATGATGGCTTTGGTGAAGATCCGCTAAACATTTGGGGACAACATTACTGGATGTTAGACGTGGAAATGGATTGTAGCAAAGCCGTTAATAATAAGTTTGAAGTTAAAGCTTACGTTAAAAATGGTCAAGGTTGGGAAGGAGATATCAATCATCCTCAAGCTCCTTATGCATCAAATAACCACTTTGTTGAATGTGGTAAAATTAATACCATTGAATTCAATAGTAATAATGTTGAAGTAAGAGGTTTTTAGAAACCTCACTGGGTATGAATCCATTTTATATCCAATGCATTACCAGCAGACAACAGCAAAACGTTGTCTGCTTTTTTTGGGCCAAAATTTGGGTTTATCTCTAAAAATAAAAATAACATAGAGGAATAATAATGAACACAAAAGTAAATATAATGTCAGGTTTGCTCTGTTCAAGCTTTATCATCAGCCCCGTTGTTAATGCTGAGTGGTTTTTTCGCGGCACCGCCAACAATTGGCAAAGTACAGCATTAAACCAAATCGATAATGATAACTTTCAGCTTTGCCAGCAGTTTACCAATGGTGAAAATAACCCGCGTTTTAAAATTGATAGGTTTGCCGATTGGGCGGAAAATTATCCTGATGGTGATGTTATCGTTAGTGCAGGTCAAAAGTATTTAATTAACTTTAATAGTGCTGATAAATCAATTAGCGCAATTCAAGTAGAAAGCTGTGAACAAGAAACAGGCTTTGCAAAGAATTTTGTCACTTTATTTGCCCGTGGAACCTTTAATGGCTGGTCTACAACAACACTTGAACTAGTTGCAGACAACACTTGGCAAACTGATATCATTTTAGATGGGCAAAACAACCAACGCCTTAAATTGGATGTGCAAGGCGATTGGTCACAAAACTTTGGTGATGATAATGCCGATGGCACTTTAGAGTCATCTGGAGATGATATCTTTTATGCTGGCGTTGGCACTTATCAATTGACCGTTAATGACCAACTTATGAGTTATACTATTACTGCTATTGATGTCGCCAATCAAGCACCTACTGCGGTATTAAATCCAAGTGATAGTGTTGAGGTGCAATTAGGGAGTTCACTGACAATTTCTGCAGCTGACTCTATTGATAATGATGGCTACATCACTAGTTATTTGTGGAGTACTAGTGAAACCACCGCTGAAATTAGCTTTGATACTTCTAGTGTTACAGAGCAAATAGTTAGCGTTACGGTTACAGATGATCAAGGGGCAACTGATAGTAGCAGTGTCACAGTTTCTGTTGTTGAACCCCCCCTTGATACATGGTTTTTCCGCGGTACTTCAAATGATTGGTCAACTACGTCAATGATGACAGAGGATGGCGCAAACTATTGCACCGATCAGGTTTTTTCTGATAACAACCCACGTTTTAAAATTGATCACTTAGGCGACTGGACTGAAAATTACCCAGAAAAAGATGTCTTAGTTGACAGTAATAGTCAATATAAAATCTGTTTTAATAGCTTAGATAAAACTATTGCGCTAAGTAAAATAGCAGGTCAAGATCTAACTGCGCCTGAAGTCACAGCATCTGTTCCTACTGGTTTGTACGAAAACGAGCAATCGATTACGCTATCGGTGAATGATAATGAAGATGTCAATCCGAAAGTGTATTTCACTGTTGATAATTCAGAGCCTAGCACTGCATCAACGCTTTATACTAACCAAGTGTTTACTGCGACAGATATTACCTCAGGTGTCGATTTAACAATAAAAACACTTGCGATAGATGACAAAGGCAACCAGGCTAAGCAAAGCTTTCGCTATCAAATAGGACAAGCACTCGATACTGGCGACTTTCGTAATGAAACGATTTATTTTTTAATGACGGCGCGCTTTTATGATGGTGATGAAAGTAACAATTACTACAATCGTGATCGTTTTAAAGCAGGAGATCCGCATTGGCGTGGTGACTTTAAAGGCTTAATTGCACAACTTGATTATATTAAAGATCTTGGCTTCACCGCCATTTGGACGACGCCACCAGTAGAAAACCGTTCAGGTCTAGATTATCACGGTTATCATGCTTACGATTTTTATCGTGTTGATCCGCGTTTGGAGTCTGAAGGAGCCACTTATAAAGACTTTATTGACGCAGCGCATGAGAAAGGTCTTAAAATAATACAAGATGTTGTTATTAATCATTCAGGCCAATACGGTCTTCGTGATCATGTGTGGATCGATCACCTACCCATTAAGTACTTTGTGCCAAAAGGTGCAGAGCAAGGTGATGTTGATAATGGCCCTTATCAAGGTAACTTAGGTGATTATCAACGTGCTAATCGCGATGATAACGACAACTCAGCAGCACCTGATTGGTTTCGAGCTCGCCATAATAGTGATCCCGAAGGTATTGTTCCGCTGGTGGACCCTAAAACAGGTGTAACAGTGCCATTAGCTGGTTACGATGCTAACCGTTTTTTTGGTATTGATGCGCAAGGTTTAGATCCTGACTGGTATCATCTTGATGGTTTTATGTCAGGTGGTGATTGGGAGAATCCATTAGCACTTCAGCGAAAGCATATGGCTGGTGATACCATAGATTTAGCAACAGGCAATCAAAATGTAAAAGACTACCTCAATGGTGCAATTCGCATGTATCTTGACATGGGCGTTGATGCTATTCGTCTAGATACCGTGAAACATGTTGAACGTGATGAATTACTTGAGTATGTAAGAGACTGGCAGACACACAAACCAGGGATATTTGTTTTTGGCGAAAATCTAGTAAAAGGCACTGGTTGGGGTTCAGAAATAGCTAATGATAATGCATCGGCAGTAATTCGTCCTTGGTGGTACACCCGTACTACGCAAGATCCATCTAACCCAAATGCTGGCGAAGACTCAGGCTTCTCAGTGTTAGATTTCTCATTATTTTCAACCTTTAGAGACAATGTTACTCGAGGAAACTTTGGTGGTATAGGTGGTATTTTAGCAATGGATTGGGTATACGGTGATGCAACCAAACTTATTACCTTTTTCCAAAACCATGATGTTGGCCCTGATAATGACTTCAAATATCGTTTTGGTGGCAGTGAAGCTAATGCTGCATTAGCCTATAATTTATTATGGACAATCCGCGGAATTCCTACTTTGTACTATGGTGAAGAAGTGATGTTCCAAGCAGGTTTACCACAAGATATCGCCGGTAATAGTGACACTATTGATGAAACGGGGCGTGCTTATTATGGCTCAGTTTTAGAGGATATGGCCGAAACACAAGCACACCCGCTTTATCAACATATTAAACGTTTAAATCAATTACGTGCAGCGGTTCCTGCTTTACAAAAAGCACCGATGAGTGAGGTAAACGAGTGGAGTGCAGGCATGAGCTTTGTTAGAGACTTATCTGCTGAGAATAGTTATGCGGCGGTAGGGCTGGCTGCAAGTTCTGCTCAAAATATCACCATAACTAACTTACGTAATGGTAGTTATACTGAAGTAGTGACTGGGGATTCTGTTAATGTAAGTAATAGTACACTTACTTTTAATGTTCCTGCTTATTCTGCGAGAGTATGGGTGCTAAATGGTCCAGGTAAAATAGGTATTGACGGTGCATATTTAAAATAAAATACTCATTTAGAAACGAATATTTTATGTTTATGGCGAAAACGATAAAGCGCTCTGTGCTTTATCGTTTAATCGTTAAGACTAGCTTAAGCTAAATAATTTAGTGTTTTAGTGATATTGTTCAGAAAAATCAAGACAAGTTTTATGATAGGTGCGTTGAGTATGCTGCTTGGTTTATATATTGTTAAAAACTAAAACAGCACGAATGACAGGGTTATAGTCCATCAAAAACAGTAGGTTAAAAAGCCCTTACTATAGTTGAGTATAGTCATTTACCATCTATTTTATGGTTTGCTTATGGCTGTTACCACGACTTAGTTAATAAACCACCATTTCTGATTCTACTCTGCTTTTTATTAAGTAGTAGATAGAGAACCAGTGATAAAATAATGAGTAACTTGAGAAAAATGACCAAAGAATAATTTGACCAGATCAATGCAAGCTATGCTACTTACACAGGACAAAAAACTTTGACTGTGAAAAAAGTAATGGCTGTACAGCTGTGGTTATAGAGCATAAGGAACGTAAACTTTTTCTAAAATAAGCTAATTAATCGTCTAGGCTAACAGCGAAGACATCACTAATAATCTCCTGTATAATCCCGCGCATTAAACAACTGCCTTAGCGCTTACTCTAAGTAAAGCCTGAATTTGCAATAAAGGCAGTTAAATCACCACTTATGACGCTGCTCTTTATTGCTTTGTATAAATAAAGAATTAGTAGCAATATAAAGAGCAAGTTGAGAGCCTTATGAACGTAGAACAATTCGACCCACAAGCCCCTAAAAAAAGCGCTAATTCAAACGAAAGTCAAACAACCACGTTAGATATTCCATCTAAAATGATTGAAGAACAGCATAACGAAGTTGTTAAAGCAGAAGCAGACTCAAATCTGTCTCTTATACACATCTCCGAGCCCACGAG
>CAJXPG010000193.1 GCA_913057925.1 uncultured Colwellia sp.
AGGGAGCTATGTATTATCCCGAGCTGAGGTTAAGTAGCTACCAGTTGTCCGAGTTCGAATTGATTAACAGTGAACAGCTAGCTGTTAATCGTTAATCGCGATTTTATACTTTTCAATTAATGAATACAGCGTCGGTCGAGTAATCCCCAAGAGTGCCGACGTTTTCGACATATTACCCTCGGTAAGCGCATAAGCTTTTTGAATAGCAATAGTTTCCGCCTGCTCTCGAACTGCACGTAAATTTAACGACAGCTCATATTCGGCATTTTCTTTATCAAAAAAGCCTAAGTCAAATGCGGTAACTTGCGTTCCGGTACTCATAATCACTGATGACTTCACTTTGTTTTGCAGTTCACGAATATTACCAGGCCACTTATGGTGCCTTAAGCCATACATGGCATCATCAGCAAAGGATTTGGCATTTCGTTTATATTCTTGTGCATATTGCTGCAAAAAGAAGTTAGCTAAGATAAGTACATCTTCTTCTCTGTCACGCAAAGGAGGAATATTTAAGGTGATTTCAGTGATACGGTAAAAAAGATCTTCACGGAAGGTTTTAGCGGCAACCATATCTTCAAGGTTTTGGTTGGTTGCGCATATCACTCGGACATCCACAGGAATTTCTTTTCGGCCACCTAAGCGTTCAATCACCTTTTCTTGTAAGAAGCGTAATAACTTTGCTTGCAAATGATATGGCATATCACCAATTTCATCTAAAAATAGCGTTCCACCTTGGGCACATTCTATTTTACCTAAAGTTGTTTTATGCGCACCGGTAAAGGCTCCTTTTTCAAAGCCAAATAACTCACTTTCTAATAAGTTTTCAGGTATAGAAGCACAGTTAATGGCAATAAAAGGTTTGTTACTACGATCGCTCACTCGATGAATAGCATTAGCGGTAACTTCTTTACCGGTACCACTTTCACCTAATAATAATGCCGTAATTTCTGTTGGCGCAATACGCTGCACCATCATTCTAAGCCTATCAATTCCTTCGCTGCTACCAATAATGCCAGTATCGCAACCTACCACGGACTTCATGCTACGGTTATCGCTTTCGATAGTCGCTAAACTCAAAGCTCTTGAGACAATGACATTAATTACATCGGCATCTACAGGCTTTTGATAAAAATCATAAGCGCCCATTTCAATCGCTTTTAATGCATTGGTTCTATCGTCATTGCCGGTAATCACAATAACTTTTGTATGTGGGGCTAGCTCTAGTATTTCTTTTAAAGCCGCTAAACCTTCACTGGCATTAGCAGCATCAGGTGGTAAGCCCAAATCTAACGTAACCACTTTAGGTTCAAAGCGTCTAACTGCCGCTATCGCACTTTCTCGAGTGTCAGCTAAAATCACTTCATAATCAGCTAAACTCCATTTTAATTGTTTTTGTACACCTAGATCATCATCAACAATCAGTAACTTTTCCATAGCGACGCTATATCCTTTATTTTATTTTTAATTATTTGGGCAGGGAATCATTATTGTAAATTGACTGCCTTCGCCCTCACGGCTAGTTACCTTCAAAGTACCGCTTAAGCCTTCTATAAACTGTTTTGCTTCATAAACACCAATGCCCATACCAGCATTGCCTTTTGTGGTATCAAATGGCTGAAATAAGCGATTAGCGATGAATTCTGCTGACATACCGCAACCATTATCACTAATCTCTATCAGTAAGTGACTATCAACAAACTCAGCTGTTATCTTAACCCAGCCATCATTATTTGTCGCTTCTTGAGCATTTTGTAATACATGATTTAACACTGATGATAATGTTTCTTCATCAATCGAGATAGTCTTATCTACTGTCAATTTTGCACTGATATGAGGCAGCTCAACATTACGCTGTTCAACAATACGGTTTATCAACGCGACAATATCGGTATTAGTCTTAGTAGACTCTACTACTTGTTTATTTCTAAGCTGGGTCAATACTTTATCAAGCCGCCCAGTTGCTGAATCAATTGTTTCAAAGACATCATCAATAAAGGCAGGATTATCTCTATGACGTTTGGCATTGCTATTTATTAACGCAAGTTGTGCTTGTATATTCTTGAGATCATGCACGAGAAATGCCGACATACGGTTAAACGCATCGAATTGCTTAGATTCTGCAAGACTTTTATTGGCTTCGTTAAGTGATAGATAATTACTTAACTGTTTTGAAAGCGAAAAAAGTAGATCCCTATCTTCCCAATTCAATGCTCCCTGCTCTGCAGGAATCGCTAATAAGAAGAAGCCATAAACAGCCTTATTCATAAAGATAGGAATAATAATATCGATATGCTGCTGTCTGCACTGTTGTGCATCAAGCGTTAAATTAGGATAACTTTCTTCCTCAAGCGCCAGCTCTCGCACATCGATAATCCAACCATGTTGTTGGCAAAACTCATCGACAGGTGTCAGCCAAGCTAATTCACCTTGTTCAAGATTAAAGTTTTTTTGATAGAGGCATTGATAATTACCACTCGATACTTTTTTAACCAGTGCCCCTTGTTGAATATTTAAAGAAGAACTAATGATATGAACAGCTGTATGGTAATAATCATCGCTATCACCCACTTCTAACTGCTCAATAGATTTCAGCCACTCAACACGATAATCATACTTGTTAGCAAAAAAATGTTTAGTAATAAATACTTTAACTTCACGGCGTAAACGCTCAGTGATTAATAAGGCGGCTAAAACACTCCCCCCTAATAGAACAAAAGCGACACTAATAACGTCACCCCAAGCACCACCAAAGTAATTAATAACATAACCAGCTACAGCCAATAAAAGTAAATAAGTACCAGAAATCAGTAGCATTGAGCTATAAAAAACCACTTCGCGAGAGACAAAAACGTCAACTGACCAATCTTTGATGCGTCGAGTACTTACCAGTATTAATGGCATGCCTATCGCAACAACAAAGCCACGAGCATACCAATACGAAAAATCTAACTGGTTTACCATGGCAGCTTGCGCGAAAAGTACGAAATCAAATACTGTTGCTATGCCTAAGGCAATGATCAATGACCAAATAGCCCACTTAACTTTAACATCAGCATTACGGTATAACTGCTCTAGCAGAACCAGTAACCAAAGGTTAAGTAATAAAAACAGTGAGAATAATAACTTTACGTTATCAGGGATGAATAAAGCTGCTCCCCAACATATAACGGACAACCCAGCCCATATTTGTAAATATTGCTTTATTTTCCCGTTAGAGATAAATGCTTTAAATGACGTTAAGTTTGCTTGGGTACAAATAATAAGCAAGGACCAAAGTGCTATCTTAAAGGTTTCTATCGCTAAGACGATCAATAAAGAAAAGCCTTGTTTAGGCTGTAGCGCAGAAGTTAGAGAGGAAGCAAATACAGCGACTGCTGCCAATAAAACTAAACCACCGGTTAAGGTTTTATTACGAGCTGCTAATAGTAATAAAATAAAGATTAAGTAAGCACAAGCGGCCAAAAAGTAACCTGAGGTTCCAATAACTTCCATTTATCTTTCTCTAAACTCTTAATCACTATCGCACTCACCACCTTGGTAATTTCTAGGAGATGTTGAATGAATAGTTGTAGGGTTAAACATATCAATTGAAATGATTATATCTTAATTTAACGCTTTGTCTTTGCTTTCTTCTCAGCTACTTACTAGTTTTTTTATTGGTGAAAAGTTCAGTTAATATTGGTACCAACAAGAAGCTTGAAATTGCAGAAATACACAAACCTGAAATAAGTACTACACCAAGAGGTTGCCATAAGCTACCGCCAAATAATGTTAGCGGAATCAAGCCGCCGATAGTCGTTAATGTGGTTAATAAAATAGGGGTAAAGCGCACCGCACTTGCTTGTAATACAGCTGCGCGTTTATCCATACCCTGCTGTAAATTACTGTTGGCACTATCAATTAAAATTATGGCATTGTTAACAACAATGCCAAATAGACTGATTAAGCCGACAAAAGCCATCATAGAAAATGATAAACCCGTTAAGTACAAACCAATAATCGAGCCCGCCATGGCAAATGGGATTGAACTGAAAATAATCATTGGTTGCAGTATTGATTTAAACTGTAACACTAGCACGGCAAAAATCCCCATCGCCGTAATCAGCATAACTTGAGTTAAGCCGGCAAAGTTTTTTTGTCGAGATTCCTCTTCGCCACCCAAGGTGTAATACAATCCTGAAGGTAACTTATATTCTTCAAGGTAATCCACCAATTGTTGGGTTAAATCACCAACAGAATAACCTGTCTCAACATCAGCAGATACTTTAGCCATGCGCAGTTTTTGATAATGAAAAAAATCACTGCCGCCCTTTTTTAACTCTAACTTTGCTAGCTGCTCTAACGGAATAGAAACACCTTGGCTATTACTGACTTCTAAGGCTGATAAACTCTCTAAGTTTGGCCTATCTTGACGTACAACAATTGGGTAATCTTCTCCATTTGCATCATTAAACTGACCAACTGGCATGCCTGATAATATGGTACTAATGGTATTATCAAGCTTTTCAATATTAACACCGCTAAGTGAAGCCTGTTGATAGTCAATAGTAAGTGCTAACTCAGTATTTGCCATACCAATAGGGTTGTCTATATTCACCACTCCTTGAATTTGACGCATCTTAGCAGCTAAATCATTGGCTACCTGCGCTAAGTCAGTGAGTGATTCGCTGATCAACCTGATAGCTATAACCTGATCGGTCACCGGCCCTTGAGTAAACTCTTTTACGGTAATATCAGCCTGTTGCCAACGGCTAAAATCATTCCGTAATGACTTAACCAAAGATGTCACTTCATCAGCTTGATAAGCCGTTAAAACCAATAATGCTTGCCCATAACGAACCCTGCCTCGCTTGGGTACCTCATTATAATAAATTCTAGGATTAGAGTTACCAACGTTTAACGCCACTTTATCAACTAGCTCATACTGTAGAACATGCTCTCTAACTTGCTGTAACACCTTATCGGTATAGGCTAATGATGAATTAGCTGGCGTAGTAACACTTAGCAATAGCATAGGTTTTTCAGCTTTAGGAAATAAGCTAACGCCAACCTGCGAAAATAATGAAAACATCATCACTAACGCCAGCAAACTCAGTACAATAACCCCAAACTTAAAACGCATTAACCCGGTCAACATCTGACGATAACTATTTTCTGCAAAGCGATTAATGTAATGTTGTAAGGTTCTGAATTTGACCCTCTTAGCTGTCTCTTCTTTGTCAGCTAGAAGCATTAACTTACTGGCTAATAGTGGCGTTAACGTCAATGCGACTAATAGAGAGGCCAATAAAACTAAAACGACGGTGACAGGCATCGATCGAATAAAATCGCCAGTATCACTTTGTATCATCAGCATGGGTAAAAAAGCCAACATAGTAGTGATAGTTCCGCTAGCAATTGCCCAAGCGACTTTTGCCGTGCCATTTGCTGCTGCTAACTTTATATCGCTATTTAACTTATGCTCCCGATGAATACTTTCAGTCACAACAATTGCATTATCAACCAACAACCCTAAAGCGATAATCAAGCCAACAATAGACATTTGCTGTAAACCATAGCCACTAAAATCTAACCAACCAATTGCCATCAAGAATGAAATAGGAATAGCTAAAATTACCACTAACGCTTCCCTGAAGCCTAAAAATAACAAAGCCATCAAACCAACAATGATTAGCCCTTGTGTTAAATTATCAAAAAAGCCATTTACCCGAACATTGACACTGTCTGATTGTTGAAAAATTTTTGCTAACTTAACATCACTCGGTAAGCTTTTTTCAAACGCTGTTAATTCTTGGTTTATTTGCTCAGTTAAGTGAAATATATTGGTTTTATCTCGTTGCTCAATCGTGATAAAAATGGCCGGAATATCATCATAATAGGCGAGGTAGCTAGGTTTCGCATCGGCAAAACTGACCTTAGCAATATCTTTAACGGTTAACACTCCGTTGGCATTAATCACTGCTTGATTACTGATCACCGTGTTTTCTATCTCTGCAAGTTGAGTAAAATTACCACTTGCTTTGACATTAAACCGACGTGTTGCAGCATCAACAAAACCTGGGGTTATATTTTGCGCACGCCCTTGCAGTAACAAACTAATATCATTAACCGCAAGGCCGTAATGCCTTAATTGCGCTAAATTAATATCGATTGCCACAATTTGCCGAGGATATCCCCAAATATTTGCTTTACGTACAGCTGTAATTGCCTCTAGTCTTTTTTCTAAACGCTTAGCATGTACTTCCATTGTTTTATAATCGGTCGGGTTAGACCAAAGCGCTAATTGCATAATAGCGACACTACTTGGTGTTGCCTTAAGCACTAACAATTCAGCAATACCGTCTGGTAAATTAGGTCGCACTGTGGATACTGCTTGTTTTACTTTATTAAAAGCCGCTTCAGCATCGGTACCATACATAAAATCTATGGTGATCCTTACTGAACCATTATTAATTGTGGCTTCAATTTTTTTAATATTTTCTATTTCTGTGATTTCTTGCTCGAGTGGATCAACAACCAATGTTTCTATATCGCTAGGGGATGCACCAGGGTAAACAACTTCAATTAGAGTTACAGGCAAGTCAAATTGTGGGTCCTCAGAGCGAGGCATATTTAAATATGACAGTACACCCACAAGCACCAACAACAGAAATACCGTTATCGAAAACTGTGCATTATTAATAGCTAATCGCGGAAGGTTCATAAATTAAGCCCGTTAATCAGCTTTCAAGGGCGGGGGAGTTTTTAATATCTTCTGCCAGCCAATGGTTACAACAGTTAAAGGTGATGAGGACGCTTGTGCAGACAAGTAGATATATTGACTGTCTCTTATACACATCTCCGAGCCCACGAGACCGTACTAGATCTC